>JBBRGE010000018.1:0-14040 GCA_038241045.1 Hyphomicrobiales bacterium
CGCACCACTGAAGCGCCTCCATGACCGCCATCAACAGTGCCTTGGCGGACTTCGGGTTTTTCTCAGTCCATGACGCGCGCTAAGCAAGCGCCTTCTCTGGATGTTCTTTCCAGATTTCGCCGGTCGTCACTGCTGAGTAACCGGCGTCCTGATGAATGAGTTGTTCGTTCCACGGCTCGCCGACGCATAGGCAATCCATGGTGCCGACTTTCATGTTTGCGACCATCTGCGGCGGCGGAACCACGATGGTCTCGACGTCCTTGTCGGGGTCGATACCCCCCGCAGCCATCCAGTAGCGAATCCACAGATCATGCGTTCCGCCGGGGAACGTCATTGCCGCCTTGATCGATTTGCCGGTCGCTTTCTTCTTCGCGAAAGCCGCCGCCAGCGGCTTCGCGTCGAGACCGACCTTAAGATCGGCATATTCCTTGGCGACCGAGATGCCCTGGGAATTGAGGTCGAGGCGCGCCAGAATGTGCATCGGCGTTGGCACGTTGTTTTGCGTCACGAAGCCGCCCGAAATCAGGTAAGGCATCGGCGTGAGAATATGCGCGCCGTCGATGCCGTTACCTTCCGACCCGAGCACCAAGTTATCGCGGGTTGTTCCCCACGAAGCCTGCTTCTCGACGTCGACGTCCGGCATGCCGTATTTTGCAAAGAAGCCCTTCTCCTTGGCGACGAACAAAGGTGCCGCGTCGGTCAGTGCGATGAAGCCGAGCTTCGCTTTCGTCAATTCGGGTCCGGCGCCTTGAGCAAAGGCACCCGCCGGAAAGTTCACCTTGGCTGCGGCCAGCAGCGCGGCGGTACCGGCGCCGGTCTTGAGCAGGTGCCGACGGCTTACGCCGAGGGGCTTCGTATCGATAGTCGTCTTGGTCATGGATTTCCTCTTGCGACGTTGCCGTTAGTTGCGATCAGACTTCGACTCGCTTGATGGACAACGACTTCAAGTAGGCAGCCGGATTTTCCGGATCGAACACCTTGCCGTCGAAGAAGATTTCCTTGCCGCGCGACTTCGAAGTCGGAATATCGGAAACCGCGACGCCGAGATCTTTCGCAGCGTCCTTCCAAAGGTCTTCACGGTTCACCTTGGCGATTATCGATTTCGCATCGAAGCCCGCTTCATACTTGCCCCAACGCATGTCTTCGGTGATGAACCAGAGATCGTGGCTCTGGAATGGATACGACGCGTTATCCTTCCAAAAGCGCATTTGCTGCGGTGAATTCTCGACGACACGGCCTGTGCCGTAATCGAACTTGCCTTTCATGCGATCCGTGACGTCCTCGACAGGAACGTTGATCCACTGGCGTTTTGCGCAGATTGCTGCAGCTTCTTCGCGGTTCTCTGCTTTTTCGCACCATTGCTGGGCTTCCATCACAGCCATCAGCAGCGCCTTCGCGGCCTTGGGATATTTATCGACATAGGCAGCGCGCATACCGAACGACTTTTCGGGATGCTTGTCCCAGAGTTCGCCGGTCGTGAGCGCGGTGTAACCGATGTCCTGATGGATGAGCTGGAGATTCCACGGCTCGCAGACGCAGAATGCGTCCATCGTGCCGACCTTCATGTTGGCGACCATCTGCGCCGGAGGCACGACGATCGTTTCAATATCCTTGTCAGGATCAATGCCGCCGGCCGCCAGCCAATAGCGAATCCACAAATCGTGCGTGCCGCCTGGGAACGTCATCGCGGCCTTGACTGACTTGCCTGATGCCTTCTTGGCTTCAAGCGCTGTCTTGAATGGCTTGGTATCGACGCCGATTTTCAAACCGGCATATTCCTTGGCGACTGAAATACACTGACCGTTTAGATTCAGCCGTGCGAGAATATACATCGGCGTCGGCACGTTGTTCTGCGTCACCTTGCCGGAGGAAATCAGATACGGCATCGGCGTGAGAATATGCGCGCCATCGATGCCGTTGCCCTCGGAGCCGAGCACGAGGTTGTCGCGTGTCGTACCCCAGGATGCCTGCTTCTGAACTTCAACATCCGGCATACCGTACTTAGCGAAAATGCCCTTCTCCTTGGCGACGAACAAGGGCGATGCGTCGGTCAACGCAATGAAGCCGAGCTTCGCTGTCGTGATTTCCGGACCGGAGGCGGTTTGCGCAAATGCGCCGCCTGGGAAATTCATGCGCGCCGCCGCAAGAAGTGCGGCCGTTCCGGCGCCAGCCTTCAACAAACTGCGCCGATCCATCTTGCGGCTGATGAAATTGTCTTTGGTCGTCTTGGTCATCGTGTCTGTCGTCCTTTCGTCCGTGATCCCGTTTGACTGTCCCGCCTCGCAGTGCTGGTTCCCTCGTTTGCCAAAACCAAAAGCCGCCCCCGGCCCACGCGCGCATGCGTGGTCTCGGGACAGCGGCTTTGCTGTTTGGCCCATCGTGGGGCCGTGGCCTTTGCGTCGGCCTGCAAGAGTCTATTCAAGGATCGTGCCAGATTGCTGCGGTGCGATAACCTCAACTATTTCAAGGAATTAAGTCGGCCTACTGAAGTACCAAGCGGCAACCACGAGCCTTTGCAATTGGCAAATGCTCACGAATCGGGCGGCGTGAAAAATCGGGCAGAGCCAAACGATGCTCTTACGCGGCACCGCGTTTGATGGCGACCGACGCAAGATGAGAAGGAACGTCATCGGCGTCAAAGGCGAGACCTGCGAAAGCGCCAACGCCGTCCACGACGGCATGCGCGAGCCTGGCTGGCTGACCGAGTGCTGCGTCGTAGAGGTCGGATCGGAACACGCTCTTTGCGATCGCAAGCCCCTCCCGCGAATACGACGTCTGTCCCCATCGCACCATTTGCGTGTAGAGCCACGCGGCCTGAACGGGATCGGGTCGCGCCGCACCTTCGCGTCCGACCAGCAGATAGCGTTCGCTTTCACGCACTTCGCCATCGGGAGAGATTTTCAGGCGCCCATCCAGCGTGCGGCGGATGACATCTGCATCGACACCGATACGATCGGGCTTACCGAGGATTTTCGAGACCTCCTCGCGATTCGCCGCCTCCTCGATGAAATCTGCAGCGCGTCCGTGCGCACGCGTGAGCTTTGCCAGGATGAGTGGATTTTCGCGCGACCAATGTTCACGTACCGCCAAAACTTTCTCAGCCGCACGCGCCAAAATATCCGAGACAAAATGCAGGATATGACCCACGCCGAAATCGACAGCGACAGAATTCCACGGCGCGCCGACGCAAAACGCATCGACATGACCGCTTGCAAGACTGTCCACCATGTAAGGCGGCGGCAACACCACGAGCCGGACATCCTCATCGGGATCGACGCCACCCGCTGCCATCCAGAACCGCAATTGGTAATTGTGGGTCGAAAATGGAAAGGTCATTCCGAAGGTGAGCGCATCCTTGCCGGCCTTGCGGCGCGCTGCGACAACGCGTGAGAGCGCCTTTGCGGTCACCATCGGATCGAAGCGGTCGCCATCGATCTCGTGCATAATGGCGGCATGCAGGGCTGGCGATACCGTAATAGCGTTGCCGTTTAACCCGAGATTGAAAGAAGCGACGATCGGCACTTTCACCTGAGCCAGACCGAGACTCGATGCAATTGCAACCGGCGCCAGCAAATGCGCGGCGTCGAACAGTCCGATGTTCAGTTTGTCGCGTACATTCGACCAGGAAACCTCCCGCACCAGCGTGACATCGAGCCCCTCTGCGGCGGTGAAGCCCTTGTCCACCGCGACGATGAGCGCGGATGCATCGACCAGCGGGATAAATCCAATGCGAAGCGGCTTGTCGGTCATTTCAAAAGCTCCGCCGCCGTGATGATCGATTGCGCAATTTCGCCAATTTTTTTCTTCTCTCGCATCGCCGTTGACCGGATCAGAACGTAAGCCTCTTCTTCGTTGAGGCCCTTCATTTTCATCAAAATACCTTTAGCGCGATCCAGCACCTTGCGATCTTCCAAAGCGGATTTGGTCCGATCGAGTTCGTCCTGCAATTTGGCAAACGCATTAAACCGCGAAATGCAAAGATCGAGGATCGGCTTGATCCGCTCTTTCTTTAAACCATCGACGATATAGGCCGACACCCCCGCCTCAACCGATTCCTGGATTGAGGCGGCATCGCTCTGATCGACAAACATCGCAATCGGCCGGCGCACGGCGCGGCTGACCTGAAACATCTGTTCGAGAATGTCGCGGCTTGGGTTTTCCAGATCGATCAAAATGACGTCGGGATCCATCGCATAGATCCTCGCCAGCAGATTGTGCATCTCGCTGATATGTTCGACGCTGGTGAACCCCGCGTCGCGCAATCCTTCATTGAGAATTGCCGCACGGATCGGGCTTTCGTCGACAATGACGATCTTGAACGACGAGTCCGCAGCCATTCACTACTCACAATCCGGCGAAACAACCCTAACACGCTGCTGCGCGCGGCTTAAAGCCTTGTAATTGCGGCCTATCGGCGCTAGCTCCAACGCCTCAACAGGCAGCATCAGATGAATCAGGGCGCAGCCCCAAAGGTCAGTTTTGTTTCACTCGGGTGCCCCAAGGCGTTGGTGGATTCGGAGCGCATCATCACGCGGCTGCGCGCGGAAGGCTATGAACTAGCGCGTAAACACGATGGCGCGGATTTGGTGATCGTCAACACTTGCGGCTTTCTCGACAGCGCCAAGCAGGAATCGCTGGGTGCCATTGGCGAGGCGATGGCGCAGAACGGCAAGGTGATCGTGACCGGCTGCATGGGCGCAGAGCCCGAGCAAATAGAGAAAGCCTATCCCAACGTGCTGTCGATCACGGGTCCGCAGCAATATGAGAGCGTGCTGGACGCCGTTCATCGCGCACTGCCGCCACTGCACAATCCGCATCTCGATCTTGTGCCGCCTCAAGGCATCAAGCTGACGCCGCGACATTACGCTTATTTGAAAATTTCCGAAGGTTGCAACAATCGCTGTACGTTTTGCATCATTCCAAAATTGCGCGGCGATCTCGTCTCGCGCCCGGCCAGCGACGTTTTGCGCGAGGCAGAGAAGCTGGTTGCCGCCGGCGTGAAAGAACTGCTGGTGATTTCGCAGGACACATCGGCCTACGGAATGGATTTGAAATATGCGACGAGCGTATGGAAGGACCGCGAGGTCCGCGCAAAGTTCATCGATCTGTCGCGTGAGCTTGGTGACCTCGGTGTGTGGGTTCGATTGCAATATGTTTATCCCTACCCGCATGTCGATGAAGTCATTGGCTTGATGAACGACGGAAAGATTCTTCCCTATCTGGATATTCCGTTCCAGCACGCGAGTCCTGCCGTGCTGAAGCAGATGCGCCGCCCCGCCGCACAGGACAAGACGCTTGCCCGCATCAAATCATGGCGCGCCGCATGTCCCGATCTGGCGCTGCGCTCGACCTTCATCGTCGGATTTCCCGGTGAGACGGATTCGGATTTTCAGTACCTGCTCGACTGGCTTGAGGAAGCTCAGATCGATCGCGTAGGTTGCTTCAAGTACGAGCCTGTCGCGGGCGCAACTGCGAACGCAATCGAAAATCCCGTGCCCGAAAAGACCAAGACCGCCAGATGGAATGCATTGATGGCGCGCCAGCAGAAGATTTCCGCGCAACGCCTGAAGCGCAAAGTTGGCACGCGCCAACAAGTGATCGTCGATGAATTAGGTCCAACGGTCTCAAAGGGCCGCTCGAAGGCTGATGCACCGCAGATCGATGGCGCGGTCTATCTCTCAAGCCGCCGTCCCTTGAAAGTCGGCGACATTGTCAGCGCAAAGATCGAGCGGGCCGACGAATACGATCTGCATGGAAGTGTAGCGGGGTTTTGAAGTTCACGGCTTCAAAATCGACGAACCCGTCGTTACACGCGACTCCAGATCGGTATGAGCCTTCGCGGCATCCTTCAACGCATAGGCGTGATTGATCGGAACATGCAGCGTGCCGTTGAGTACGGCTGCGAACAGCGTGTCTGCTCCTTCCATCAATTCCTTACGCGTCGACGTATAGTCATTGAGTTTTGGCCGTGTCGCAAATAACGAGCCGTGGGTGTTGAGGTCTGCAATCGAGAATGGCGGCACCGGTCCCGATGCGTTTCCAAAAGAGACGAACATTCCGCGTGGCCTGAGGCACGACAGCGATCCCGGAAACGTATCCTTGCCGACGCCGTCATAGACCACATCGCACAATTCATTGCGGCTGATCTGTTTGACCCGCGCGACAAAATCTTCTTCACGATACAGGATGACGTGATCGCATCCGTTGGCGAGAGCGAGGTTCGCTTTTTCCTTGGTGCCGACGGTGCCGATGACGTTGGCACCCAGCGCCTTGGCCCATTGGCACGCCAGCAATCCAATGCCGCCGGCGGCGGCGTGGATGAGAACACGATGCCCGGGTTCGACCTTGAAGGTCTTGAAAAGCAGATACCAAACCGTCAGGCCCTTCAGCATAAGCACGGCAGCCTGTTCATGCGTGATGTGGTCCGGCAACTTGACGAGTTTGTCGGCGGGAATGTTTCGTTCGGTCGCATAGCCGCCGAAATTGAAGTAATACGCAACGCGGTCGCCGGGATGAAAATTCGTCACGCCGGGTCCGACCGACACCACCTCGCCCGACGCTTCGTTGCCTGCGATGAAGGGAAAGCCCGGGGCTTTGTAAAGGCCAGAACGGAAATATGTATCGATAAAATTCAGCCCGATGGCGTGCTGACGAATACGGACCTCCCCGGTTCCAGGAGCAGGCACATCGACGTCTTCATAGGTCAGGACGTCCGGTCCGCCAATTTTGTGCACGCGTACTGCCTTGGCCATGATCCGCTCCCGGTCGATTTTTCGCAAAGTTATCTCAGTGCGCCGTGATGTCCAGCCGCATTGGCACTAAGTACTGCCTCAATGCATGGACGATGCTTTGGCACGTTTTCTGCGGTTACGCTTCGCCATGATGTTGAAAAACTCGACAGCCGCCGAAAAGCAAATCGCAACATAGATGAACGCGCGCGGAATGTGGAAATGGAATCCATCCGCCACCAACGCCACGCCGATCAGCACCAGGAACGCCAATGCCAGCATTTTCGTGGTTGGATGTTCCTTCACGAACGCCGCAACGGGCCCGGAGGAGACATACATCACGCCGATCGCGATCACGACGGCGGCGATCATGATCTCAATGTCATCAGCCATGCCAATCGCCGTGATGATCGAATCGAGCGAGAACACCAGATCGACGATAACGATCTGAACAATGACCCAGAAGAAGGCGCCAGGTTTCGGTTTGGCGTTCGCTTCCTCATCCCCGGCTTCAACCTCATTGTGAATCTCATGCGTGGCCTTTGCGATCAGAAACAAGCCGCCGCCGATCAAAATGATATCGCGCCACGATAGCGCAAACTTGCCAATCGTTATGACGGGCTGCGTGAGACCGATCAGCCAGAACAGCACGCTCAATAACGCGATACGAAATATCAACGCCAGCGCGAGGCCGATTTTTCGCGCGCGCTCGGCCTGCTCGGCGGGAATGCGCGAGACGATGACCGAGAGGAAAATAACGTTGTCGATGCCAAGAACGATCTCCAGCGCCGTCAGGGTCAGCAACGCCGCCCATGCTTCGGGACTGGTCAGCAATTCCATCATGCGCGTGCGAATCCTGCTAGTCGAATAAGAGTATCGCTGAACATGATGTAACCGCCGGCGATGCAGAAGACGATGGTGATCGGCGGCGGCACCACAAAGTTCATAGCGACGATGATAATTGCCAGTGTGGCCCAAAGAAGAATTGCCGCAAGATTAAAACTCCGAAATCGAATTGTCCGCAGCGGATGCATGACCCTGAATGGGACGAACGTCAGGACGACAAGACATGCCAGTAGCAGGCTTCCGACCGCAGCAGGCGGCTTCAGAAGAAAAAGATAGAACGCCGCGACATTCCACAGCGCGGGAAATCCGCGAAAATGGTTGTCATCGACTTTCATGCGGGTATCGGCAAAGTACAACGCACCCGACACCACGATGGCGGCACCGAGCAATGGCGTCGCCAGCGGAATGAGCAATCCGCTTGCGGTGATCGCATAGGCCGGCACGAAAACGTAAGTCACGTAATCGACAACTAGATCGAGCGTGTCGCCGGACCAGTTCGGCACGACATCCTTGACGCCGAACCGGCGCGCCAGCGGCCCGTCGATGCCGTCGATCAGCAAAGCCACACCCAGCCACCCGAACATGAGCGACCAATGCTCGCGAACCGCTTCCAGCATCGCCAAAAGCGCAACCGCAGCGCCCATCGCGGTGAAAATATGGACACCGAATGCCATAGTCCGCGTTGCCGCGGAGGGCGATGAGGTTGCGCGCGGCTTTTCAGGAATCATGATGGGTCGTGACTATCAGGATTCGGAAACCTTGCACATATCGGCCTTGCGGCGTTGTGCCGCGCGACGAGGCGGGAACAGCGCCTCACCAAAATTGCCGCCAATCGACGCCGCGAAAAGCAATTGTGATGAGGGCATTTTGAGACCATATGTGGGATCATGAGCCATTCTTTCGAACCAGCCCGATCAGATCACGCCGCTGTTATCGGGGGCGGGCCCGCAGGCTTGGCATGCGCAATCGCGCTGGCGCAATCGGGGGCGGCAACGACGTTGATCGCGCGCCGTTCTCCCTATGCGGATAATCGCACCACGGCGCTGTTGGGAAACTCGATTGGTTTTCTGGATTCAATCGGTGTCTGGCCGCTGTGTCGCGATCGAGCCGCGGCATTGCGCGTGATGCGGTTGGTGGACGACACCGGCCGGCTCATTCGCGCGCCCGAAATCAAATTCGCGTCCGACGAAATCGGAATGGACGCGTTCGGATACAATCTTGCAAACCGCGATCTGATGGCTGCGTTGAACGCTCGTGCGGCTGAATTACCGAACCTGAATTGGATCGACGACGATGCTGGCAGCATCCACGCCATTGACGGCGCGGTTGCTATCGTAACTTCGCAAGGCGCTCAATTCATCGCAACCCTCGTCGTCGGCGCCGACGGTCGGCATTCGGTTTGTCGCGAAGCTGCAGGCATCACCGTGAAACGCCGCGAGCTTGGACAATCCGCCCTCACCTTGAACGTGACGCATAGCCGTCCGCACAGCAATTGCTCGATTGAATTTCACACGGCGTCTGGCCCGTGTGTGTTCGTGCCCTTGCCGGGCAATCAATCGAGCGTGGTCTGGGTCGTGAAGCCTGACGAAGCCGAACGGCTGAAAGCGCTCAATGATGAACAGCTCGGCGGAGCGGTCGAGCGGCAGTCGCATTCGATCTTCGGCAGCATGACGGTGGCACCGGGACGCCATGTATTCCCACTGGCGATAGAGACGCCCACCCATCTTGCAGCAAAGCGGATCGTGCTGGTCGGTGAAGCCGCGCACGTTTTGCCACCCATCGGCGCGCAAGGTCTCAACATGGGCCTACGTGATGCGGCGGATATTGCGGACATCGTCGGCGCTTCAATCGCCAACGGGGAAGACATCGGTTCCGATGCCTTGTTGCAAAGCTATACGCGCCACCGTAGCGCTGATGTCTTCAGCCGCACATTTGCGGTCGATATGGCCAACCGCACGCTACTCAGCGACTTCCTTCCGGTGCAATCGCTGCGTGCGGCGGGACTGCATGCGCTGAACGCGGTGGGGCCGATCCGCAGGCTGGCGATGCGCGAGGGCCTCTCGCCGTCGTGGCGGCGGGCATGATCCCGAAAAGTGGGTACCGGTTTTCGGATCAGATTATGCCCATCTTAAAAGTCGCTTAAGGAAATACGATCGCGCCCGTTTTCAGCAACCACATGATGGTTGTGAGCGTGACGACGGACACGAACGTGCCGATCAGAACCGCGGCGGAAGCCGGCTCGATCCAGGTATCGTATTGCCGCGCGATGACGAAAACATTCAGCGCCGGCGGAAGCGATGCCAACAGTAATGCCGCCGCGCCCCACTGCGGCGGAAACGGCCCCAGCAGCATTAGCAAACCGAATACGATCAGAGGATGCGCGATCAGTTTGACGGCAATGATGCCGGGAAGCTCCCAAGGCATGCGTGCAAACGGGCGAAGCGCGACGGTGACTCCGAGCGCGAATAACGCGACCGGCGCTGCGGCGCTTTGCAGAAATTGCAGCATGTTGTCGATGCCGACGGGAATCGAAATATGGAAGAACGCAACCAGTGCGCCGAAGTAGGATGCGACGATGAGAGGGTGTAGGAAAATCTGCCGGGCGATGAGCGCTGCCGTCGGCAACAGCGGACGGCGTTCTCCGTCGGTGACGACCATTAGCAGCGGCGTGAGCGAAAACAGTAGGATGTTGTCGAAGCAAAACACCAGCGCCACCGGCACCGCTGCATGCGTGCCGAGTGTTGCCAGCGCAAGTCCCGGCCCCATATAGCCGATGTTGCCGTAGCCTCCCGCCAGCCCCGCCATCGACGATTCACGCCACGATAATTTTCCGACAAACTTGCTTCCGAACAACGACAGCGCAAACGCAATCACCGTCGCGGCCGTCGTGGCTACGATAAAGGGCGGGTTGTTCAATTCTTCGAACGGCGTCTTCGCAAGGACGCGAAAAAACAGCGCCGGCAGCGATACGTAGAGCAGAAAGAAGTTCATCCACGCCATGCCTGTTTCGGGCAATCGCTTATATTTTCCGCATGCGAAGCCGATGAAGATCAGCCCGAAATACGGCAACGCAAGATTCAGAACGTCGATCATCTCGTTTGCCCGCGTCCCCTTATGGAAGGGCAACTCATTGCCCAAACGCGCCTTCCCGTTTAGGGAATCGCGCCTTTGGCTCTAGCATCGGCCACAATCATGGTCTATTCGACGAGGGATGATAAAAGCGCGAACCGCCAAGTTTCAGATCGGTCAGATCGTCCGCCACCGGATTTTTTCATTCCGCGGCGTAATCTACGATATCGATCCGGAATTCAACAATACTGAGGAATGGTGGCTGTCGATCCCCGAGGAGATGCGTCCGCACAAGGATCAGCCGTTCTATCATCTGCTCGCGGAAAATTCCGAATCGGAATACGTGGCCTATGTGTCCGAGCAGAACCTGCTGCCGGACGATTCGGGCGAACCGATCCGCCATTCGCAAGTCGCGGAAATTTTCGTGAAGGACAAGTCGGGCAGCTATCGGCCGCGCAATCCGTCGCTGAACTGACGCAATATCACTGTAACTCTAAACCCATAAAAAAGGGCGCGCATCGCTGCGCGCCCTTTTGTCACGATGAGGCGTTGAAAATTACTTCGCTGCGGGATTTGCAGTTGCGCCACCGGCGCCCTCAAGCTTCGCACGGGCTTCCGCTGCGCGCTTCTGCAATTCTTCCTGCAGCTTTTTCTGATTTTCCTCGAACACCTTCGGGTCCGTCGGAGGACCGTCATAGGCTTTCGCGAATTCCGCAAGCGGCAATGGCAGCGTCACCGGCGAGCCGTTGACCTGAATGGCCTGCACGAAGAAATTCGTGCCCTTCTTCATGCTGGCGAGCAGCTCCGGCGAGAATTCGTAATCGGACATGCAGCCGTTCTGGAAACAGGCGACGAACGGGCTTTGCGCCGGCGCGTTGGTATCGACAACGATGCGAGTGCCCTGCACCAGCGCCATGCCGAGCGGCAACGTCACGCGTAGGATCTTCTTCGGTTCGCCCTTCGGCTCAATAATGACGGCTGCTACGACCGTCTGTCCGGATTCAATGCGACCGTCCTTGCCGACGAAGCAGACTTCCTTGGCTGTGGCGTCCTGGCCTTTCATGCAGTATTTCGCCCAGGGCTGGTAGATCAGCTGGACCTGTTGCTGATCGGCAGCTGGTGCGGCCTGCTGAGCACCTGCGGCCGGTGCCGGAGCCGCCTTCGGCGCCGCTTTCGGAGCTTTCGCGGCTGGTGCGGGAGCCGGGGCTGGAGTCTGGGCGAACGCGCCTGAAACGAGTGCAACGGCCAATACGGTGCCGGCAGCCATCGAGGCGACCACTCGCCCGCGCGGCGAGGCCTGCGCAGCCAAGATACGGAAATCCATCGTAGAAAACCCTTTCTGAACGTGGTGCCCGCCACTTTCTGGGCGCGGCATCGACTGTCGGCGGCTGTCTCGGAGCCAAATAAGGCGGATACGTGACAGACGTTCAACCCACCTTGAATCGGTCGCCTTCAATACAACGGCGGGCGAAAAGATCAATGCCGACAGTCGTCTTTGGCAGGCGTAATCCGCCGGATAGTGTACGGCCATGGTAAATTCCGGCGTGCATTCTCCCGAATCAAAAGCCATCCGACTGGGCCGTTCCAACCGTGACCATGGGGCGTTTTCGCGCCTCGCCTGCCTGTTGGCCGTCCTCGTGGTGCTGGCGGCGTCTCATGCGCAGGCCCAGCAGGCCGTCGTGGCGAACGGGATCGCGATGCACGGCGCGCCGGCGCTCCCCGCAGACTACAGCTACATGCCCTTCGCCAATCCCGACGCGCCGAAAGGCGGTAAGATCATATTCGGCGTCGCCGGGACGTTCGACAGTCTCAATCCCTTCATCGTCAAGGGCATCGCCGTTCAGCAAATTCGCGGATACGTCGTCGAAAGTTTGATGACGCGCGGTCATGACGAGCCGTTCACGCTCTATGGATTGCTTGCGAAGAGCATCGCCACCGATGACGGGCGCAGCTATGTGACGTTCCGGATCGATCCGCTTGCGAAATTTTCCGACGGAAAGCCGGTGCGTGCGGAGGATGTGCTGTTTTCGTGGATGCTGATGCGCGACAAGGGGCGTCCCAATCACAGGCTGTATTATTCGAAGGTCGAAAAGGCGACCGCGCTCGACGAGCGATCCGTCAGATTCGATTTTGCGAACGCCAACGATCGCGAATTGCGGCTGATCCTGGGATTGATGCCGATCTTCGCAAAACATTCCGTCGATCCTGCAACTTTTGAAGGAACATCGTTGAGTGCGCCGTTGGGGTCAGGCCCCTATCGGCTCACCAATGTCCGCGCCGGTGCCGCAGTGACGATGACGCGCAATCCGGATTACTGGGGCCGCGATCTGCCGCCCAATCGCGGTCTGTGGAATTTCGACGAAGTGCGGCTGGATTTTTATCGCGAAGCCAATGGCGCGTTCGAGGCGTTCAAACGCGGGCTCTATGATTTCCGTGTTGAAAATGAGCCGCTGCGCTGGGCGCAAGGCTATGACTTTCCCGCCGCCCGCGACGGCAGTGTGGTGCGCGATGAATTCAAACCCGGCACGCCGCAGCCGTCCGAATATCTGGTATTCAACACGCGCCGCCCGGTATTCGCCGACATCCGCGTGCGCGAAGCTTTGACGCTGCTGTTAGATTTCGAATGGATCAACCGCAATTATTTTTTCGGCCTTTACGGCCGCTCCGCCGGCTTCTTTCCCGGCTCGGATCTGTCTGCCTACATGCGTCCGGCTAACGAATACGAACGCAAACTTCTGACGCCGTTCGCCACAAGTATTCGCACCGACATTCACGATGGCACGTTTCGCCTCCCCGTGACCGATGCCTCGGGACGCGACCGCGCAACGCTGCGCGCCGCATTGGCATTGCTGTCGCAGGCAGGTTACGAATTGGACGGAACGACGATGCGCAATCGCGCGACGCGCCAGCCGCTGACATTTGAAATTTTGGTGACGACGCGCGATCAGGAACGCATTGCACTCGCTTATCTGCGCGATCTCAAGCGCGCCGGCATCGATGTCACGGTTCGCGCGGTCGATGCCGTGCAATTCGACCAGCGGCGCTTAAGTTTCGATTTCGACATGATCCAAAATCGGTGGGATCAATCCCTGTCACCCGGCAATGAACAGGCGTTTTATTTCGGAAGTCAGGCCGCCGACAATCAAGGCACGCGCAACTACATGGGCGCGAAAAACCCAGCCATCGACGCCATGATAGCCGCGATGCTGGAAGCGGTCTCGCGCGCGGAGTTCGTGCCAGCGGTCCGCGCGTTGGACCGGGCACTGATCTCGGGTTTCTACGCAATTCCGGTGTATAGCGCGCAACAGCAATGGGTCGCGCGCTGGAATCGGATAGAACGGCCTAACACCACTGCGTTGAGCGGCTATCTCCCTGAGACGTGGTGGCAAAAGCCGTC
>JBBRGE010000019.1:0-13047 GCA_038241045.1 Hyphomicrobiales bacterium
GGTCCGTAACACTTTAGGAACAGGAACGAATTGCCTTAGTGGGAGCGCGCGTGCGCGAACGGGATAACGAGTGGACCGACCTGATGCGGTCGGCCAATGCGGGGGACACCCCAGCCTATCATCGACTTCTGAAGGCCGTCACTCCGGTCTTGAGAGCCGCTGCGCGCCGCGGTCTGGCGCGGGCCGGACAGCCGGTCGATCAATCCGAGGACGTCGTGCAGGATATTTTATTCGCGGTGCATTTGAAACGGCATACTTGGGACTCGAACGCTCCGTTCGCGCCCTGGTTGTTCGCGATTGCCCGCAATAAGTTGATCGATGCCCTGCGCCGGCGCGGACGCCGCATTTTCGTGAATATCGACGATTTTTCGGAAACTTTGCCCGGTGCGCCCGTCGAAGAAACCTTGCCCGCGACCGAAGTCACCGCGCATCTCAATGGCCTGCCAAAGCGCCAGCGCGACGTGCTGCAGTCGATCTCGGTGGACAGCAATTCGATCAAGGACACCGCTGCGAAGCTGTCGATGACCGAGGGAGCAGTCCGGGTCGCGTTGCATCGCGGCTTGACGAATCTCGCAAACAAGCTGCGGGGTGAATGACTATGAAAACCGACAATCTCATTCGCGCATTGGCTTACGACGGAAAATCGCCGTGGTGGGTCGGCAATCTGCTGACTGTCGCGCTGCTTGCAGCTGTTCCGGTTTCCGTCGCGGCTTTCTTCATCCAGATGGGGGTGCGGCCGGATATCGCCACTGCCGTCCACAACCCGTTTTTCGACCTCAAATTTGCGATCACGATGTCGCTGGCGTTGTCAGCGGTGGCGTTGAGCGTGCACCTGTCGCGCCCGGAAGCAACGTTGCGCGGTGCTGTCCTTATTCTGGCTGTTCCCGTCTTGCTTCTCGCAGGTGGACTCGCCGCCGAGATGATGATGCCGCAGCGCGTGGCGTGGGTCACTCGGCTGGTCGGCAGCAACTCAAAAATCTGCCTGACGGCGATTCCAATATTGTCGATGCCGTTTCTCGCCGCAGCCCTCGTCGCCTTGCGCCACGGCGCGCCTGCACGACCCGCACTGACCGGCGCATTCGCCGGATTGCTGTCTGCTGGGTTTGCCGCAACGCTTTACGCGTCGCACTGCACGGACGATTCACCGCTGTTTGTCGCGACCTGGTACACGCTCGCCACAGCGCTCGTCGTGGCGATAGGCGCACTGGCCGGCTCGCGCGTCCTGCGTTACTGAAATCCTAGAGTTAGGTTGCGGGTTCAGCCTGTTCGGTGCTTTGCCGCATCCGGTGGAAGCGCAAGACCTGCTGCGCGGTGGTCGTGCGCAGCATCTCGTAGCTCTCGCGGTATTCCCCAATGTCCTTGATGTCCGGTCCAGACAAGTGATCGCGCATCGACAGAATAAGTTTCAGCGTCGGCCACGTCAGCCCTGTCACCTTCGCTAGGATCATCATTCCCTCCGAGCGCGACTCGATCATCATGGTCTCGACAGTCGATACCGGGATATTCGCAAGCATCGCAATCGACGCGTTGGCTTCATCGAACTTTCCGGCTTCGGCGAAGGTGGCGATCTGGTCTTCGTCCAGCCGTCCATCGGCGTGAAGCAATCTGACAAGCTCATGCGCTGCTGTTGTCTCCGCGCTGAGTGCACCTCGTTCACTACTGGCACGCATCGCGACTTCTTTGACGGCGGTCGAGATGTCGTGCTGCGCATCCGGGTTTGCTGCGGCCAACCGGTTACGAACCGAGTCCGAGGCTTTGGCGATCAATTTCAGATAGTGATGACGTGGAATCGACCGCCGCATTCCGAGACACGTCGCGAGATTGTCATTGCCGGTCGCGCGCGAGACAAGCTTGGTAAAGCTATTTTCCGAAAATTCAGCGCCCGGATTGTTGACAGCGCTTTCGACAACCTCCTCGTTGCCGCGCTCGACCAAGATATCCGTGACAGCGTCGCTCAGGACTTTTCGCTTCGATATTGCAAGCAGATGCCCTTGGCTCTTGTTGCGGGCGTTCTCGATCAACGCCGCATCTCCGAGTCGCTCGGACTGCGACAGGATTGGGGCTGCGACTTCGATCACATCGTCAAAAGCGAGAGCGTGGAGGAGTTGAGGGGGTGCTTTCGAAATCGGGGCGATGCGGGTTGCGAGCAGCGCCTTGGCCGATGATTCGATTTCCTGAATCAGGCAATTGAAGACATCGTCGAAAACCGCAATCTGCTCGTCTGAGTATTCCACGACACCATTGAGAAACAGATCGGTGACCCGGCGCAGCGTTTCGACGCGGCGCGCGACATTGCCGTGTTGAAGCGCATTTTGTAGTTCGCCCAGAAGATTAGGCTGGGACGTGCGTGCGGTCGAGCTCATGACTTCTGTCCTGAAAACACCAAACAAAAACCGGCCGGTTTTCTTGGCCGGAAGCGAAGCTCAAATCAAACCTGAACCACCTTGTTACGTCCGAGATCCTTGGCCCGATAAAGAGCGGCGTCAGCGCGCGCAAGGATGCTGTCTGGCGAATCATCGGGCTGCAATTTGGTGATGCCTGCCGAAATGGTAACGCTCATGCCGCTTGATATCGCGCTCCAGTCCAGATCGGCGACGATCGCGCGCAACCTGTCGAGTGTGCGTTGCGCGGCATCGTCCTCTGTCTCGGGAAGAATGAGCAAAAACTCTTCGCCACCGTAGCGGCCGAATTTGTCGATGCTGCGGATGTTTGCAAACACCGTGATTGCGAATGTGCGAAGCACTTCGTCGCCGGTCGGATGGCCGAAGCGATCGTTGATGCGCTTGAACCAGTCCAGATCGATCAGCGCTACCGAGCAGGGTTGCTTGCTTCGCAGCGCGCGCGAAATTTCATCGTCCAGCATTCGCATGATGCTGCGACGGTTGAATGAGCCGGTGAGTTCATCGAGTTCCGCCAATTCCTCGATGCGCTTGTAGGCTTCCTTGAGTTGCAAGCCGCGCTGGTAGAGTGAATTGCGCAGCCCGGCGCTGAACAGACCGAGGACCATCCCGCGCGCGAGAACGAGCGAAATCTGCAAGAGCGTCGCCAGCCGCTCGATATAGTTTTCGTGGGGCAGGCTGATTGGTTTGTCTGTCAGTAGGAACAGTCCGGTCAGACCCATGAAGGTGAAGGTCCAGCCAATTGCGCTCTGTCGTGGGTTGGATCGCAGCGAGCCGAAGGTGAAGGTCAGGAACACCGCGCAGATGAAAACGATCCCGACTTCTGGCGCGATATATGTAAATGAAAAAATGATTGCCAAACTGACGATTGATTGCGGGAGGACGAAGTAGTGATCCTTGAAACGATCGTTGAAATGCGTTTCGGATAGCACCGCAAAGATTGCGGCCGACAGAAGTCCGCAGATTCCATAGGCCGCGGCGATCAGCGCAGATGTCGTGCCGGCGTAGGCGTAAACCAGCAACACGATGGAATCGACGACGTAGCTGAGGCCGACAGTTGTGAGCATTTGACGGCGTTGTCTTGCGCGACGCGTTAGAATTGCGGGCGTCAAAGCTACTTCGGCGCGATCATTGCTGCCGAGCGAGTTGCCGATTGCTGGGGTCGCGCCGTGCATGGATTCGCCGTTGAGATGAGCGGTGATGGAACTTTAAGGGGCAAAGCCTTTAGTTTTGGTATCTTTCGCAGGTGGCGATCTTCGCAGAAAGTCCATGACACATTGAAATAAAAGGGAAATTTGGTTCCAAAGCAGCGATTCTCAGCTTTGGCCAAGGGGATGGAGGTCGAAGGCGAGGGACGTCAGAATTCCAGGCGGCCGGTGTCAAAATCGGTCCCTTGCTCCGGCAGTCGATTCAAGGGCATTTTGGCTGTCAGCGCTTCGCAAATTGCCGCCACTCGGATTTCGTCTGCGTCGTCACGAACTTCATCGAACCTCTTCTCAGTCGCCTGCGACCAACCTTGCGAGACGGCCAGTGAGTGCAACAGTTGCGGCATCGGACGAAATTCTGATCGCCCGTATCGCGCAAGGTGACCGGCTCGCCATGCAGGTGCTTTACGGCAGGCACCATGTGCGGGTGTTTCGCTTTTCGCTGCGGCTCGTCAGGCACGAGTCCATCGCGGAAGACCTCATCAGCGAGGTATTTCTCGATGTGTGGCGGCAAGCCGGCAAGTTCGAAGGCCGGTCTGCTGTCTCGACGTGGCTCTTGGCGATCACGCGATTCAAGGCGCTGTCCGCTCTTCGCAAGAGGAAGGACGCTGAACTGGACGATGAGACGGCGGCTGCGATCGAGGATACGTCCGACAATCCGGAAACCGCTATTGCGAAGAAAGACAAGAGCAAGGCGTTACGGAATTGTCTGACTGCACTGTCATCCGACCATCGGGAGATCATCGATCTCGTCTACTACCACGAGAAGTCCGTGGAGGAGGTGGCCGAGATTGTGGGCATTCCGGAGAACACCGTGAAGACGCGGCTGTTCTATGCGCGAAAGAAACTGGCCGCGCTGCTGAATGCAGCCGGAATCGAGCGAGGTTGGCCATGATGGCATCGGGCAAGAGCGGCGGCGCCGGCACCCAAATTTCGGACCGCGAACCGACCGAGATAGAGGCGCTGTTGCCGTTTCATGCCGCCGGCACGTTGAGCCTGCACGAGAAGCGCCGCGTCGATGCAGCGCTTGCAAGCGACCCGGATATGGCGCGGCAGTACAGGGCTATTCAAGACGAATATGCCGAGACTATTTTGCTCAATGAAAGCCTTGGTGCGCCACCGTTGCGCGCGATGCAGAAACTTTCTGCTGCAATAGATGCGGAGCCGGCGCGCAGGACATCAGCCGTCTCCAATCTTGTTTTCAGGATCGGCGGATTTTTCTCAACATTGTCGGCGCGGACACTGGCTCTATCTGCGATCGCTGCCGCATTTGTGCTGTTGCTGCAATCCGGGGTCATCGGCGGGCTCGTGAAGAGCAGGTTCAGCGATGGTTTTGAGACCGCGTCATTTCAGGCGCAGACGTCAGCCGGCACATTCGGTCTGTTGCGCTTTGCGCCGAACGCTAACATCGACGAAGTCAGCCAGCTTCTGATCACCTATAACGCGACTATCGTTTCCGGTCCGAAGGCAGGGATGTTCCGGGTCAAGTTCGGCGAAAAAGTGCTATCGAAGCCGGATGCAGCGCAACTTCTGGCGCGCCTTCAAAACGAGAAGATCGTCAATCTCGCGGTCGCGGCCGAATAAGCGGCGAAAATTTTTGCGGGGAATCCGAATGATCGAGTTCCGGGCATTGAAGAAAAAATCGCGGCAAAGAGGCGCGTCCGGAAGCGTCTCAGGCGCGTGGGTGATATTAGCGGCGGCGGTCGCCCTTCTGCTCGATTTCGGCATCTCGCAGGCCTATGCAAAGGATTACGGCGGCGGAGCCACTTACGATGCGCCGACGTATCGACGTGCGCCCGGAAGTTACGTCCAATCGCGCCCGTCCCGCCCGCGTCCGGTTCAGCCGGTTGCCAATGTCGCCGCCGACGAAAGCTACATTTCAAAAGAAGTTCTGATCGAGGTCGATGGCAAACCGACCGAGCAACAAGTCGATGGGATTGCAAAGCGCCATCGTCTCACGCGCACCCAGTCGCAGAATTTTCCGCTGACCAACAGCACATATTTCCGCTGGTCGATTCCAGACGGGCGCTCGGTCGATGATGTGGTTAAAGAGCTGCTGGATTCCGGCGACGTCAAATCGGCGCAACGAAACAACATTTTCAAACTGCAGCAAGGTGCGACCGCGCAGGCAGTCCTCAAATCTGAGGGCGATCCGGCCCAATACGGTCTGGCCAAGCTGCGACTGCCACAGGCGCACACCCTGTCTGTCGGCGCGGACGTGACCATTGCGGTGATCGATTCCGGCATCGACACGTCCCATCCGGAACTGGCAGATCGGATCTCCGGAAGTTTCGATGCGCTCGGTAGCAAGGAAGGTCCGCATCTGCACGGCACCAGTGTGGCCAGTACCATCGTCGCCCATGGCCGGCTGATTGGCGCTGCGCCGTCGTCGCGTCTGCTGGCGATCCGCGCCTTCGGTGCGCAAGAGAACGGCTCAAAAGACAGCGGAGCCGACAGTAACTCTTTCGTCGTCATCAAGAGTCTGGATTATGCTGTCGCCAATCGCGCGCAGATCATCAATATGAGCTTCGCCGGCCCAAGAGATAGAGCCGTCGGACGCAGCCTTGCGGCCGCTTTTGCCAAGGGCATTGTGCTTGTCGCGGCAGCTGGCAATGCCGGCTCCAGATCGTTGCCGCTGTTTCCGGCAGCCGATCGCAACGTAATTGCGGTCTCCGCAACTGACGAGGCCGACCGCCTGTTTCCGGCCTCCAACCGCGGCACCTACGTCGCGATTTCCGCTCCCGGCGTCGACATTTTGTCTGCTGCGCCCGATGGAAAATACCAGATCCTGTCCGGCACATCGCTGTCAGCCGCTTACGTCAGCGGAGTTGCCGCATTGATGATTTCACGCAGTCCCGATATTGCACCGGCAGACGTTCGCGCAACCTTGCTATCGACCGCCCGAGATCTTGGACCGCCAGGCCGCGACGACCAGTTTGGGGCGGGGCAGGTTGACGCACTCAGTGCGGTATCTTCAGTGGCTACTCCGATTGCAACTGCATCGGACCGTCCCGCAGCACGGCAGTAGGGAGAACGGACACCGCAGAGGCGAACAAAACCCTGTTCGGACGGAGACAACCCTCTGAAACGCTTGACCGCTTTGGCATGCTTCGATGAGGATAGAACCAAAGCCGATCCCATTTCACACATATTCATTTTCATGAGGAGTCTGCAATGAGAACTCTCATTCTCCGAACCGGCATTGCCGTCGTGGCCATTGCAACGCTTGTCCTGCTTGCGGGCCTTACCTCCCGCCCGCTCCAGGCTCAATCGCTGGAGGACAAGATCGGATCGGCTCTGGAGGCCAAGAAGCCATTGACGCGCAGCCTCAGCATCGACCCAAGGGCCGCCGCCGACAAGCAAGCCATCGACAGATTGCGAACGCGCTCGATCAGCGTTGAGCCGGCTGGACCGCCTAGCGCTGCCGATCGCGCGCAGATCGCCGCGATCGCGCAGAGTAAGCCCGCGATCGATCTTGAAATCTACTTCGACTATAACTCGGCCGACATCAGCTCCAGAGCTATTCCGGCGGTGACGGCGCTCGGCAACACTCTGTCGAAGGACCAGTTTCGAGGAACGGTGTTTTTCATCAACGGCTACACCGACGCAAAGGGAAGTCCTGAGTATAATCTGGATCTGTCGCAGCGCCGCGCGGACTCGGTCCGCCGTGTCCTGATCCAACGCTATGGGCTCGCACCAGATACGCTTGTGACCGCCGGTTTTGGCAAAGATTATCTGAAAAATCCAGCCAACCCGTATGCCGATGAAAACCGCCGGGTCCAGATCGTCAACACGACTGTCACGGCGGGGCGCTGATCGATTGAACCCGCCGGACTTTGTAAGTGACCAATGTTCGGCGTAATTTGCCGGAACGAGATTTTTGAGGGAGACTTTTCATGCGCGGATTTCCGGGGTATCGCTGGCGTGGATTGGGCGTCGCCGCAGTTGCAGGTTTTGCACTCGCTTGCGCTGGGACGATTTTGCCAGGAACGTCTTGGGCGCAAGACACCAAGCCCCCTGAAACACCCGCGGCACCAGCGGTCGTGGCCGCTCCGCCGCCGCCCCCTCCGACGCTTGCCTCGGCACCGACCGAAGTCATCGTGCCCCCGACCGATGCTGTTGCGAAGTCTGCGTTCGATGTGCTCGATCGCCATTGCGCGCGGTGTCATCAAAACGGCAAGCTTGTTTCCCGGGAACGCCCGGCCAAGAATTTCGGCAACGTCCTGAAGCTGAACGATATTGCGGCGAACCCCAGCTACATTCTCCCGGGCAATCCGCTGGGATCCAAGCTCTATCGCCAGATCGCCGACAAGGAAATGCCCTATGACGTCAACTACGAGGGTGAAACCAAATACGGCAACATAACCGAAGCGGATCTGAAGGCGCTGCAAGACTGGATCACTGCGCTCGGCACCAAGGCCACCGCGAGCTGCGAAAGCCACAAGTTCATCGAGCCTGAGGACATGGTCTCCTTCATGGTGACCGATCTCGACAAGCAGCTGAAGCAGCGCCAGCCCACGACGCGCTATCTGACGTTGACGCATCTTGCGAATATCTGCACCGACCCCGATGCGATGAAAGTCTATCGCCAGGCGGCGATCAAGTTTCTCAATTCGCTCGGCCGGTCTTCGGACGTGGTCAAGCTTGAGACAATCGATCCGGAAGGCACCATTCTGCGTTTTAATCTCGTCGATCTTGGCTGGAGCGTCGCGGATTGGGACAGCGTGATTGCGCTCTACCCCTACAACGTCCAGCCCGATTCCGAATTCAGCCGCACGCTCGCATCGAGCACCAAAACGCCGATGTCGTATATCCGCGCCGACTGGTTCACGTTCACGGCGTCGCAGCCGCCACTGTACGACGATCTGCTCAAGCTCGGTGCCACGTTCCAGCAATTTTCCAAGGATCAGGGCATCGATCTGACGGCCAACATTGCCAATTTCGTTGCCCAGCGCGCGGCATTTCAAAAGTCCGGCGTGAGCCAGAACAACCGGCTGATCGAACGGCACCCGTCGCGCAGCGGCTATTTCTGGACGTCGTATGATTTCGCGGGCAACCGCGATCATCAAAGCCTGTTCGATTTTCCGCTCGGCCCCAGCGCCGAGGGTTTCCACCACGACGGCGGTGAAACCATTTTCAGCCTGCCCAATGGCTTTCAGGGTTACTACCTGAACAAAGCGAACGGCGAGCGGCTCGACAAAGGACCGACGGCGATCGTGCGAGATCCTGCGCGGAAGGATTTCACCGTGACCAACGGGATATCCTGCATGGGCTGCCACGATCAGGGCATGCGCAAAGCCAAGGATGAGGTCCGCGACCTCGTGATCTCGGCCCGCGCCTACCCGAAAGAGGTTCGTGATGCGGTCGCAGGCCTCTATCCTCCGCATGACAAGATGGACGCGTTTATTGCCAGCGACGCACAGCGCTTCGCTGACGCCATGAAACGGGCGGGTCTCGAGCCGACGCTGAAACTGAACGGCATCGAGATGATCAACGCGCTGGCAAAGCGTTACGAGGACGATCTCGACTTGGGTCTGGCAGCGTCGGAACTCGGCATCGATAAAGCCGAATTCAAGGAAAGCTCCGGTGACGTCGATCAGAAATTCCGTCCACTGATCCGCCGTCTGTCGCAGGGCTCAATACCTCGCGATCAATGGGAAAAGAGCTTCACCGAACTTGCGCCTGAGATTACCGACCTGCAGATCGTCAAGATCGCGGGCGCCAAGGCGGCAAAACCTCTTACCAAGCCGCTCGGCAACAAAGACGATCTGTCGCTCACGTCGGATCAGGATAGCTACAAGGTTAATGATGCTCCGATCTTCACCATTGTGGCTCCCCGTGACTGTTTCCTGACGATAACGGATATCGACGAGAAGGGCGTTGGCACCGTGCTGCTGCCTAACGCGTTCCAGCAGGACAGCCGAATCCGTGGTGGCGTCCCGGTGAAGTTTCCAGGACCGGGTGCGCCGTTCAAATTCCGTATGAAGGATCCCGGTGTCGAGACGGTCACCGCAGTCTGCGCGGCGCTGCCGAACGGCGGTGACAAGATCCAGCACGATTTTAAGAAGGATCAGTTCACGCCGGTGCCGAACTACACCAACGCTGTTGCGCGGTCGATTGTTGTGGAAGCCGCTGGGGCTCCCCGACCGCCAGCCATTGCGGGCGTAACGAACAGCGGCAACGCCGCAGCTGGTGGGCCACGCGAACCGCCGCCTGAAGGATCGCGCGCATCATTCCGTGCCGCGATCAAGCTTCAGGTGCGCTGATCGAATTTCAATGGCTGGCCTTGTCGCCAGCCATTGCGCCGACGGTCATTCGGCCCCTACGGTCAATATGCCTCCTGCGGCCAACGAGACGTCGCAGAATTGTGTGAGTTTCCGCTCGTTGTGTCTAGCGAACGCGTTCGCCACTCAATAACGTCGATCAGTCTTTTGCGTGAAGTTCATTTTGATTCTACGGAATTTCGAATGACCACCCCATACGAGACCGATCGTGGACGCAGCCTGATTGCGCGGTGGCGGATTCTCGCCTCGCGAAGGCTGGATCATTTGATCGATCTCTATGAAAGCGGGCGCTGGAGGCTCTATCACGAGGAAGCCGAATTCCTGCAGATGGTGCAGGAGGAACGTGCCGTGCTGGAAACCTGGGAGGCGCTTGCGCCGCCCGATCCGTCCAAGGACAAAGTGGCCGAAATTGCCGTTGCGCAAATTGCAGACGATGCGCTCGGCGTCGGCCTATCACCGAACGGCATTTCCCCCGAGCGCGATCTGCGCAAATCGTGACGCGGTCTCTTTGCCGAGGTCGCCAGTGACAGCCTTGGCATGATCGAGGCCGACGATGGCGCCGCCGGCCGAGCCCGAAATCAGATTGTTGTTGACCAATGCTGTGCCTGCGCCGGGTACTACCGAGACGCCAATGCCGATAAACGACTTGCGCACGACGTTGCCGGTGATAGCCACATCGCGAAAGTATGCACCCCAACCTGCCACGATGCCGAAGGACGGCGCGTTCTCGATCACGTTGCCTGACACGGTGGCGTCGGCTTCGATGACAATGCCGACGCCGGCATCGTCATCCGGCGCGGTTCCGATCGGGCGTTTCGGCAGCATGTTTCGTATGATATTTCCCTGAACGACCGCGATGCGTCCACCTTGATTGAAGTTCGCTACCGATACGCCGACCGCGCAGACGTCCACCGTGTTGTTAGAGATGATTGCGCCCTCGAACGCGAATTCCGAATAAAGCGCCACTTCGCGAACGTTGCTGACGCTGTTGCCGGTGATGTGGATGTTAGACGCCGAGTTGCCGCGTACCGCCGTATAGTCGCAATTGCTGATCCGGTTGCCGCTGACAATCACATTGCCCGCACGGAAAGCGTTGATGGCGTTGCCGTACTGGCCCGAGCCGCCGGGTCCGGCCTTGATGTCTTCGATGCGGTTGTTGACGACAATCGTGCCGTCGTCGCCGATTGCGTTGCGCAGGATTTCGATGCCGTTGACCGACGTGTCCTGAATTGTATTTTGCGACACGAGCAGTCCGAGAGCATCGAACGACACCAGACCCGTATGCGCGATCTTGCGCATCGTGTTGTTGCCGACCTCGCCTGAAATGCCTTCGAACCAGATGCCGCAACCACCGCTCGCCACGAAGCTACAGTCGCGAATGCGAATATCGGTGCCGCTGAGGAAATGAACGAGACCCGTCCGCTCGGCGAGTTTGATGCCGCCGCCGTCTAGAGTAAGTCCCGTAATTGAAATGCCATTGGCACCCTGGCTGGTCAGGATCGACGCGTTGCCAGTGGATTTCAGAACCGATGCGCCGCGCACGCCGACAAGTTGCGCGCCGCTCGGCAGTCGCAATGTGCCGGTGCGATAAATTCCGGGCGGCAGTGCCAGCGGCATTTGCGCAGCGGCAGAGTCGTCGATGGCGCGCTGGAGAATTCGGGTCTGATCGTCAGGCGCGTTCGGGCGCAATCCATACTGTGTCGCGTCACGTCCGAGTGCCGACATCAACGTTGCCGCATGCGCCGGTTCCGATGCGCCAACAAGAGCGCCGGCTGCGGCTGACGCGGCAGATGCATTCAAAAGATTTCGGCGGCTGATGTCCATGATCGTGCTCCTGCATATGATCTAACGCAGGAATGCGGCGGGCGATGCGTCGCGAAGCAAACGCGCGGCTGATTGTTGGCCGTGTGGTTAAATTTGAGCGTTAAGGTGCCCGTGTTTTGCGAACTTAACCATGCGGATCATCATGGCTTCGCCGGCATCGACCATTTGCTCAAATGTCACGCGACCGGTTTCTCCGTGGCGCGCATGACTGGTATCGCGTGGCACCAGTGGAACATGGATGAAAGCGGCGAGGCGTGGACCCTTGTTGAGGTGAGTGGCCTCGATGGCGCGCCAGCTCAGATAATTGCACAGGTAATATCCTGCGCTCAGCGAAGCGCGGGCATCGATTCCCGTGTCGCGTGCTGCGCGCAGCAAACTCAAAGTGTGCGGGCCGAAGCGGCGGGTTGCGTCCGCCCCGTTCGCGATGCTGCGATGTCGCACGATCGTATGGTCCGCGTCAGGCCAAAGTTGCGTGATAGTGTTTCGTGCGCGGGTCTCGATCCGCATGAAATGCGTTCGGGTCGCCAGACCGAACATTAACAGGGCATCGGGGCGATGGGTCGCGATCAATTCCGGCAATTGCCGATCAACGGCGCTGTAGGTCACGGGGAAAATGTGGCCGATACGCGCGATGCCATCGAGCGCCGGACGCCGCAAGCGCAGCAGCCGCGCCACAAGTTTTTCGGTCGGGTTATAAGGCGCGCCCGGAAACGGCTTGAACCCGGTGATGAGAATACTCGGCCCGCTGCTCATATGTCGAGAAGCGCCGACAAGGTATCGGCGGCAACTGTGGGAGTCATGCGCCCGTCCGCGACCGCTGCTTCGGTTTGCTTCACTTTAGCACGGATGGCCGGATCGGATCGCAACTTCGATTTCAACTGGTACTCCAGAATCGCCCACATCCATTTGACCTGTTGTTCGCGGCGGCGCGCGGCGAAATCGCCGGAAGAATTCATCGCTGTCCGATGGTCGAGTACTTTCTGCCACAATGCGTCGATGCCGTCGCCAGTCAGCGCCGAGTAGGTAACGACCGGCGGGTGCCAATGCGCGGAGCGTGGCGTCAGAATATGGAGTGCGCCACGATACTCGGCTGCGGCAAGATTGGCGCGTTTGATGTTGTCGCCGTCTGCCTTGTTGACCGCGATCATATCGGCCAGCTCAACGAGACCTTTCTTGATGCCTTGCAGTTCATCGCCGGCACCCGGCAGCATCAACGCCAGAAAGAAATCCGTCATGTCGCAGACGGCGGTCTCCGATTGGCCGATGCCTACTGTTTCTACTAGCATCACATCGAAACCGGCGGCCTCACAAAGCAGCATCGCCTCGCGTGTTTTC
>JBBRGE010000020.1:0-12770 GCA_038241045.1 Hyphomicrobiales bacterium
GTGCGAACGCTGATGACGTTCGAGGGACATTGAGCCTTCACATCTTGTGCAAAATCAGCGTCAGTTCGAGTTCACGAAAACTGGTGTAATTGGTGCGCACCCATTTATGCAGCTCGGATGACTGGTCAATTGTGGAGCGCAAATATTCAGTGAACGAAAAATTCGCCCGGCTGATGAAAGTTTTCAGAAACGCCGGCAATGCGGCGATTTTCAACGGACGCGAGTTGACATAGATTTCGGGCAATGCGCCGCGCAAAACGTGATCGTTGTCCACCGGCACGATTGAAACTCTCGGAAAATTCTTGTGCAGCATGGCCCAGGCGCGCGTGGATGTTCGGTCGGAGCCTGCCAGAAAAAGCAGAATCGGTTCGACGCCGCGGCGCTCGGCCTCCTTCATGTAACCGATCTCGCCGGCGATCCTGAAAAAATCGTCGAACGCGTGAAATCCAAGATCGATGACTTTCGCAACGCCGTCATTGAGGACAAGCCGATCCATCAGCGCCATCTGCCCGAACGTGTCGGTAATCAGCGCGGTCTCGGTCAATTCAGGAAGGTAGTCGAGCAGCGATGGTTCGCTCATACTGATATCGAACGCCGTCACCGAGCCGTTCTGCAGCAGCAGGAATTCCGTCAGAAGCCGCGCCAGCAGCGTCTTGCCGACATCGGGGCGGGGCGAGCAGATGATATAAACGGGCGTGCGGCGCATCGGCGCAATGTAAAGGGGTTAGTTCTCGCCTACAATTCGCGGCGGAGCTTTTTCCTTCGCGCCAATAATCTCAGTCAGCTTGATGCGATCGAATTCGCTCCAGACATTGCCGAGCCAATGCCGCACATAGCCGCGCAGCACGAATGAATAATTTGCCGCTTCGTCCCGCGTGCCCTTATTGGCGACGAATTTCAGGAACGGCACGGATGACACTTCGACCTGCTCGTAGGCCATTTCATTGAGCTTCGGGATCGTGATCTCGGTGGCGTTCTTGATGCGCCGGAAATACGAATTGTAGGTCGCTTGGTCCCATTCGAAGAAGCTGGTGTTGTTGATGAAATTCTTCACCAGAAAATACTTCGCGCCGTCCATGAAATTCGCGGTCTCGGCGATTTCGTCCAGTGAGGCGATCGAGGGGCCGAGAATGTGAAACACCGCGAAGGTGATCTGGCCGGATTTGGCGGCGTCGAGAAAGCCGATGTCGCGCAATGAAGCCAGCGTCGGCGACATGAGACCTGCGCGAACGTCGATCACTGTGACCGCGTTGCCGGACGTGTTCAGCGTATCGAAGATTTTCATCTGATCGGACGTGTTGGTCACATCGACGATCTCGGTGATGTCCGGATGAAAGCGCTTCAGCGTTCCGCGCGGCGATTCGGTGTCGAAGGCACGTGCCGGAATGTTGTTCGCGCTGAAATAGTCGAGCACGGTACGCGAGACGGTCGTCTTGCCGACCCCGCCTTTGTCCGCGCCCACTACGATGACTGCCGGCTTCGCCATAAAGTTCCCTAACGCACTACGCGACTGACGCCTGACGCGAACGATACGATAAAATTGAAGCCCGATGGGGCCTCAAAGCGCCCGCCGCGTTTTCGGCAACTACTGCTTCAGCCGGAACATGGCAGAAACAAGGGATAATTCAATTCTTTAGGCTGGAGTTAGGGTTAATCCTGCGGACTTCGTTAACGCGCCAACGACCGACATTTCCGGTGATTTCGCTGGAATCGGCGTTTTTATTGGCCCGTTTCTCCGCGTATCGCGTCACCCCAATCCAGTTTTCTGGCGCGGGAATAATTCGCCCTGTCGCGGTGTGGGACGCTGGCGACGTCCACGCCATTCGCCGTGCAGAGCTTCATCGTCACCGCGACCTTTGAGACTTTCGGTTGTGCCATAACACGCGCTGGCCGGCCTGCGACTGGATTGCGCGACAGCACCGCATAGCTGAATTTTTCATCCTCGAAGGGAAGCTCCGCGCCTTTGAGGTGCTTGTGGGCACGCGACCGCGCGAGGCGTTGCGAAAAATGACACCAGTCCGGAGTGACAAGCGGACAGGCGTTATCATGCGGGCAAGGTGCTGCAACGTGTGCGCCTGCAGCGATGAGCCGCGCGCGCAAGCCGATGATGCGCGCATAACCGGCGGGGGTGCCGGGTTCGACGATCAAGAGCGTATCGCGGGTTTTGGTCCACATCGCGTCCGCAAGTTTTGTGCGCTCGGCATCTCCAAGTTCGCCGGCGAGATAACTTGCGATGACGAAGTCGGCGGGCGACGCGGCGGCGAGCAGTTTCAGCGCCTCGCCTTGTTGATAGTTCATTGTCGATAGGGCCGGGACCGAATGTGCAAGTTCAAGCGCGAGACCGTGCAGGTAAATATTGGAATCGAGCAGCGTAAAATTGCTCAGTGACGAAAACGCCTGCGCGGCGGCCCAGGTCGCCGTTCCCGGACCTGCGCCGACATCGAGCAGGCTTGCGGGCGCAAAGTCCGGGCGGATTTCAGTCATGGCGTTCAAGCATGCGGCAACCGCCGCATAGGTCGCGGGCATCCGCGCCAGCGCGTAGGCGAGCGCATCGTCGTCGGTCTTGATGGTGTTTGAATTGCCGCCGCCGCGATAGGCGAGCGAAATCAGGCTGGCGCGCCGCGCAGCATCATTGCGCGACAGGCCTTCGGCTTTGCGTTCAAGCGCAACTTTAAGTTCGGCAGGAAGATCGGGCGTCATGACATCCTCGGGCAGATCACGGCCCGAAGCGATTATGCCACGTTCTGATCGAGAATCTTAACCGCGCTTTCCAGATCGACCGACACCAACTGCGACACACCGCGCTCCGCCATGGTGACGCCGAACAGCCGGTTCATGCGCGCCATCGTGATCGGATTGTGCGTGATGATGATGAAGCGGGTCTCGGTGGAGCGCGTCATCTCATGCAGCAGATTACAGAACCGCTCCACATTGTGATCGTCGAGCGGCGCATCGACTTCGTCCAGCACGCAGATCGGCGCCGGATTGGTCAGGAACACCGCGAAGATCAATGCCAGCGCCGTCAAGGCCTGCTCGCCGCCGGACAGCAGCGAAAGCGTCTGCGGCTTCTTGCCCGGAGGCTTGGCGATGATTTCCAATCCAGCCTCGAGCGGGTCGTCGCTTTCGATCAAGTGAAGTTCGGCTTCGCCGCCGCCGAACAATTCCTTGAACAGCCGCTTGAAGTGAGCGTTGACGACCTCGAACGAGGTCAGCAGGCGTTCGCGCGCTTCCTTGTTGAGGCTCTGGATGCCCTGACGCAATCGCTTGATTGCCTCGACCAGATCGTCGCGCTCGGTGGTCAGCGTCAAATGCTGGGCTTCGACTTCGCGCAATTCTTCTTCGGCGCGCAGATTGACCGCACCGATACGATCGCGATCGCGCCGCATTTTTTCCAAATCTGTTTCGATGTCGGTGACCGGCGGCAAGTCAGCGCCGGGTTCGATCTCGGCCAGCGCCGCGACGCCTTGCGGTTCGACCTCTAACATGTCGCGGATTTCGCGCTCGATATCTTCGAGGCGGCGCTTGGTGCCGTCCATGCGTTCTTCCGAACGCGCACAGGCTTCGCGCGACGCAGACAATGCATCGAGCGAGGCGCGCGCTGATTTGTCGGTATCCGCCATCAGGGTTTCGGCGGCAGCGAGCGCATCGGCGGCGGTCTGGCGTCCGCGTTCCGCAGTTTCGATCTCGGTGATGAGCGCGTTTCGTTTTTCGGCAAATGACGCCGGCGCATTCGCCAGTTCGGCGCGTTCGGTTTTGACCTCCTGGACGCGCGTCTCGACGGTCGCAATTTGCGAGGCGGCGTTTTCCTTGCGGGTCTGCCATTCCTTGCGCTCGCCCAGAATAGCCTGCACACGGCGATCGGCGAGTTCAGCTTCCCGTGCCAGCGCCTGCGCTTCGGCGCGCACATCGGCTGCGGTCTTGCGATGGCCGTCCATGTCGCTGCGTGCGGTCGCAAGTTGGCTTTCGGTTGCAGCGCTTGCCGGCAATTCAGCCAATGCCACGACCAGATTGCGACTTGCAGCGTCGGCCTCGGCGCGATCGGCCGTGAGCCTGGTCTGGGCTTCGTCGAACGCGGAGCGTCGGGCCGCATGGCGGCTGATTTCGCGTTCAGCCGCAACATGACTTTCGCGCGCGGCATCGGCGCTGCGTTGCGCAGCTTTCTCGCCATCGCGCGCGGCGGCTTCGTTGGCGGATGCTGTTTTGAGTTCGGCGTCGGCAGCCTCGAGCGCGGCGCGCTTGGACGATGCGTCAGTTCGTGCCTGTTCGATTTCGGTCTCGATGTCGCTGAGGCGTGCGCGTTCGGCCAATCGTCGCGCCGCGCCGGTTGGTGCATGGGCTGCCGCGACGAAACCGTCCCAGCGCCACAGATCGCCTTCGCGCGAAACCAGCCGCTGACCAGCCTTGAGTTTGGCGGCGAGTTGCGCGCCGCGCTCGCGGCCAACGACACCGATTTGCGCCAGACGCCGCGCCAGTTCAGGCGGAGCCTCGACATGAGCCGACAATGCTTCGACGCCGTCGGGCAGCGATGGGTCGCCGTCGATGACACCAAGATTGGACCAGCGCATCGGCGCAGTCGGCTCAATCGGCGCGTCGAGATCGTCGCCAAGTGCCGCGCCGAGTGCTTTCTCGAAACCTTTGCCGACGCTGACTCCGTCGATGATCGGCGGCCAAAGATTCTTAGTTTCGCCGTGAACCAGTTTCGAGATTGTTTTTGCTTCGGTCTCAAGCCGCTGCAGACGTTTGTCGGCTTCTGCCAGAGGGCCACGCGCGGCTTCGAGCTTGGCGCGCGCGGCGACGTGCGCGGCTTCTCCGGTTTGCGCGCGGGTCTGTGTCTGCGCCAATGCCTGCTGCGCGGCGTTCAATGTCGCGGTCAGTGCCCCGAGGTCGCCAAGTCCCGAAGTCTCGCTGGTCAGCTTTTGAACATCGCCCTGAACGCCGGCGATATCCTGATCGAGCTTGGCAATGCGATCCTTGTGGGTGCGGACATTTGTCTCAAGCTGCGTGCGTTTTGCCGCAAGGTCCGCAAGCGCGGTCGTCAGTTCGGAGAATGTCCGCTCGGCTGCCGCGAGAGTTGTTTCTGCGTCCGCAACCCGCGCGTCCATGCCGCTGCGCTTTTCGACCTGCGACTTGATTTCGTCTTTCAGGATGCCGTCTTCGGAATCCAGACGCCCCAGCGCGACATCGGCATCGGACAATTGGCGCTGCTCGCGCTCGATGTCGGCTGCAAATTGCGTCAGGCGGCGGTCGAGTTCATTGACGCGCTCCTTGGCGCGTTCTTCTTCGCGGTCGAGCAGTTCGCGCGCATTGGTCAGGCGTTGAAGCCCTGCGGCGGCGCGTGCTTCGTTGTCACGCAGCGCCGGCAGTTCGGAGGCGCGCACCGCCTGAATGCGAGCGGCCTCGGCCTGTTCGCGGACGCGTTCGGCCTGTTCGCGGACATTGAGATCGTGAGTCTTGCCTGCGTCGCCGACGTCGGCATGCGACTGCACCCAGCGCAGATGAAACAGCATGGCCTCGGCCTTGCGCACTTTAGCTGCGACTTCACGATAACGTATCGCCTGACGGGCCTGTTTTTTCAGGCCGTCGATCTGTCCGGCGAGCTGTCCGATGACATCCTCGACGCGCAAGAGATTTGTCTCGGCAGCCTTGAGTCGCAATTCGGCCTCATGACGGCGCGCATGCAAGCCCGCAACGCCTGCGGCGTCTTCCAGCACGCGTCGGCGTTGATCGGGTCGTGCCTGAATGATTTCACCAATTTTGCCCTGGTGGACCAGAGCGGGCGAGCGCGCGCCGGTCGCGGCGTCCGCAAACAAAATCTGCACATCGCGCGCACGCACATCGCGACCGTTGATGCGATAGACCGAGCCTGCCTCGCGTTCGATGCGTCGCGAAATTTCCAGCGTCTCTTGGTCGTTCATGGCGGAAGGCGCCGAGCGATCCGAATTGTCGATGGTCATCGCGACTTCGGCATGATTGCGCGCCGGGCGATTGCCGGAGCCGGCGAAAATGACGGAGTCCATGTCGGCGGCACGCAGCGACTTGTGCGAGGTCTCGCCCATCGCCCAGCGCAAGGCTTCGACCAGATTCGATTTCCCGCAGCCATTGGGTCCGACCACACCGGTGAGACCGGGTTCGATCAGGAAGTCGGTCGGCTCGACAAAAGACTTGAATCCGTGCAGGCGAAGACGCGTCAGTTTCATACGTTTGTTGCTCTTTGGGCCAAGGTTGAGTTGCCTTGCCGGGACAGCGCTGTCGCGCGCTTATCCATCATAACTGAGTCGCGGGATGCGCCTCGAACGGCCTGACAATGGCGAGACGGGCTGTGGAGGGCAACCGGCGGACGAGGCTTTTCCCAAGGGAATCTAAAGGGAAATGGATAGCAGATTCCCAAAGGAATTCAGCGGGATCGGACGGCATCCGGCGATAAGGAAAAACCGCGCTTTAGCTGCCGGAAAGGCCAAGGACAGGCCAAGAACAGGCCAAGAACAGGCCAAGAAAAGCCAAGAGTCGGGACGCGGACGACCGGTCAGCTTTTCAGCAGCGGCTTGATGACCTTCTCGAAGGATTCAAACGAGGTCTCGCCCTTCACCGACGCGCCGTTGACGAAGAAGAACGGCGTCGAATTCACCTTCAGCTTTTCGTTGGCGTATTTCAGGTCGTCGATGATCTTCTGCTTGGTCGTCGGATCGTCATCGACGCAGGCCTTGATCTGCGCCTCGGAGAATCCGGCCTGCTTGCCGATGCGGTTGATCACCGGCAGCGGATCGTTGGCCAACTCGATCTGCTGCTTGAACATGATGTCGATCAGCGCAAAATATTTCGGCGCGTCATCCTTGGCGATGCAGCGCGCGGCGGCTGATGCGGCCAGCGCGATCTTGTCCAGTGGAAACTCACGGAAGATGAAACGCACTTTTCCGGTGTCGATATATTCGGTTTTGATTTTCGGGAACACGTCCTTGGTGAACGCCGCGCAATGCGGGCAGGTCATCGAGGCGTATTCGACGATGGTTACGGTCGCGTCTTTTGAGCCGAGCACCATGTCGCCCAGCATCGACGGCTTGGAAATTTCTTCCACCGTTTGGGCGTGCGCCTCGCCGAACAGGCGCCAGGGCGAAATCCCGAGCACGGCGGCGAGACCGGTCAGCGACAAGGCGGCGGAGAAGGCGCGGCGCGTGAGGTTCAAGGTACTGCTCCAAAAGCTTGTTTGAAAAGCGCTGATGTCGCGCTTGGTTATTGAGTGTTCGCTAACTTGAAACCATAATTGTGGCAATGGCGCGCTGCCTCTCTTGGCCGCGAGACATGCGTCAATTTCGCTTGATCGAAGCGCCCAGCCGCGCCAGCGCCGCACGCAGGCCGTCGTCTTCGACCGCACCAAGACCGGCCGCCACCTTTTCGATGTCCGCCGCATCCGGACCTTTTGCCCGGCTTGGGGCAGATTTCCGTGTCAGCGGAGCCTGCCGCAGCGCAATTCGTCCCACCGCGTTCCAGCCGAAAAAGCGATTGACCCGCTGCAGAATGACATCCGAGGTGTGCTGGATTTCCAGTGCCATCGGCCCTTCGACCCGCAAGATCAATGTCGCGGGTTCCTGCGGCTGACCTTCCACCGCACGCGGCCATTGAATCTTCAGCGGTTCCGAATGAGCCGCCACATCCGGCCCGGCGATTTCGGCCCACCGCGTCACCAATTCGCGCGACGCAAAACCCTGTTTGGCGAAGGCATCGCTGAAGACCTTGCCCAGAAGCATGGACAACGGTTTGGCAGTGATGCGGCCGGGCTTGTTCATTGTGGAGGCTTGTTCATCGGGAGCCGCTTTGCTTACAAGAGAACGATGACTTTAGCAGGCGCCGTCGCGCGGCGAAACAAACCACTGCGGGAAATGCCCGCTGTTCTCGGCGTCGATCGCGCGCACTTGCTGCTTGCCTGGTACGACCGCCATCGTCGGACGCTGCCGTGGCGCGCGTTGCCCGGCGAGCATTCCGATCCCTATCGCGTCTGGCTGTCGGAAATCATGCTGCAGCAAACCGGCGTCAAAGCCGTCGCGCCGTATTTCGAAAAGTTTCTGGCGCGCTGGCCGAGCATCGCGGATCTGGGTGCGGCGTCGCTCGACGACGTGCTGCGGATGTGGGCCGGGCTTGGCTATTATTCGCGGGCGAGAAACCTTCATGCTTGTGCGGTGAGCGTGCTGCGCGATCATGGCGGCGCATTCCCTGATAGCGAGGATGGGCTGCGCGCGTTGCCGGGTGTCGGGCCTTACACCGCAGCGGCGATTGCGGCGATTGCATTCGGTCGCCGCACAATGCCTGTGGACGGCAATATCGAGCGCGTGGTGTCACGGTTGTTTGCAGTCGAAGACGCGTTGCCGAAAGCGAAGCCAAAAATTCAGGAATTGGCGGCGACATTGTTGGGGCCGTCACGCGCGGGCGATTCCGCGCAGGCGCTGATGGATCTGGGATCGGCCATGTGCACGCCGAAAAAACCTGCGTGTGCGTTATGCCCGCTGAATGACAATTGCGCGGCACGACTGCGCGGAGATCAGGAGACGTTTCCGCGCAAGGCACCGAAAAAAACCGGCGCGTTGCGTCGTGGTGCAGCGTTCGTCGTCACGCGAGGTGACGAGCTGCTGGTTCGCACGCGGCCGGAAAAAGGTTTGCTCGGCGGCATGCTTGAAGTGCCGAATTCGGATTGGATAGCCGAACAAACCGACAAAGCCGCGTTGAAACAAGCGCCCGCGCTGAAGACAATTTCGCGCTGGCGTCGCCGAGCGGGCGTGGTCACTCACGTCTTCACGCATTTCCCGCTGGAGCTTGCGGTGTATGTCGCGCAAGTGCCTGCGCGCACGCGCGCGCCGGACGGCATGGGCTGGGTCAAGATCGCGACCTTGAAAGACGAGGCGTTGCCGAATGTCATGCGCAAGGTGATCGCGCATGGATTGGGGTGATGGGCTGGCGTATCGCCTGAGAAGGGCGGCCTTTTGTGGGTGTGTATAAATACACTTAAATATGCTTGACACCGGCTGCCAGATAGTGTGTATTAATACACATGAAATCGGCAGACATCATATCCGCCTTGAAATCAGATGGTTGGAAGCAGGTCGCTCAGAAGGGTAGCCATGTTCAGTTCAAGCATCCGACCAAGCCGGGTCGTGTGACCGTTCCGCATCCGAAGAAAGACATCCCGCTTGGAACGTTAAGGAGCATCGAAAAGCAAGCTGGCTTCAAATTGAAATGAACAGTCTTGGCAGAGGCCGAGACGAAGTGGGCAAGGAGGCCCAGTTACATGAAGCAGTATATCGCTCTCATTCACAAAGACGCCGACAGTGACTATGGCGTTTCGTTTCCTGACCTGCCCGGAGTGATCTCCGCAGGTAGCACATTGGACGAAGCGCGCGATATGGCGACCGAAGCGTTGGCATTCCATCTTGAAGGTTTAGCAAAAGATGGCGAAGCGGTGCCGGAGCCTTCTTCGCTTGAAGAAATAATGACGAACAAAGAAAACTCTGACGGCGTTGCTGTGTTGGTTGACGCGCCTGCGGCTACCGCGAAATCAATTCGCGTGAATGTCACCCTGCCGTCAGATGTGCTGGACCAAATCGACGCGTATGCAGAGCGTGAGGGTTTCACACGATCTGGATTTCTAGCTCAAGCAGCCAAAAAAGCGATGGTCGCGTAACGCGCGAGCGTCGCACTTCCATCTTGACAGCTTAAGTGGAATAGGAATATATTCCACACGTCCTGTTCACCGAGGGGCGCTTCTAGAGGCGTCTTTGAAGCGGAGCAGGATGCGGCGCTCGCGCGCAGGCTTCGCAAGCCTGCGTCCGGGAGGCTGAGGAGACACCGACCGGGCCAACTACGTGGCTCTGCCTTCGGTGGCTGGACGTGGAGCGGAAGAAGGATGGAGAAATCCATCTGGATGGATCGGCGCACGCGCCGGCATTCCGCACCCGGAAGAACGGTCCTCAGACAGAAAAGCCGCAATGGTGCGCCGAAAGGCGATGCGCTTTTTGAATGTGGCTTTCGCAGGCTGCATTTGGAAAGCGAGACAAGACCCAATGCGCCTTTCGGCGCGCCATGCCCCTCGCTTGCGAGGGGCGAAGTGAAAAGCCCCTCAAAATTTTGGGGCGCGAACCAAACGCCTAACTCGCGCGATGCGCGGGAGCAAATTGGCATGCGCGTTTGAAAGTGGCTGTTTGAAAATCGAATCGGAAAGACGCGTTGGCGTATGACGCCGCAACACACTCAGTTGTCATGGCCGGACGTGTTCCGGCCATCCCGATCAGGGGAGCACGGTGCCCAATCTGCCGGGATCACCGGGACAAGCCCGGTGATGACAAAATGTGAAGCGAGGAGAGGTGAATGACAATCACCCCGCGCTTGACATCATCGGCGCATGCGGCGCCGAGACGATGGGCGGCTTGGCGTTGAGCGCCTCGACCTGAAAGCCCGCGACGCGCTTGTAGTTGTTGGCGATGTCTTCCAGTTCCTGATGCGACAGCACATCGGTGACGATCTTGAATCCATCCGGCGCGCGTTCTTCCACCATCTGCATCACCTGCTCAGGTCCGTTGCGGCGATTGAGCATCACCAGATCGGTGGTTGCCGGACGCCGTTCGGCCTCATAGGCCAGCAGTGCGGCGGACGTTTCGCCGTGATTGAGAATTTCGCGGGTGATCACACGTGCATCGAGGATCGCCTGCGACGCGCCGTTGGAGCCGATCGGATACATCGGGTGCGCGGCGTCGCCCATCAGCGTGACATTGCCGAAGGTCCAGCGGTCGACAGGATCGCGATCCGCCAGCGGATATTCGTAAGAATGAGGACAATTGCGAATGAGCCCCGCGACGTCGAGCCAGCCGAACTTCCAGTCCTCGAACCACGGCAAAAATTCATCGAGATTTGCCGTGCGGTTATAATCCTCGCGCCGCCATTTGTAAGTCGGCGGCAGGTGGCGCTCGGCGACCCAATTGACGTGATATTTTCCGTTCGGCAGCGGCGCGTTAGAAATCGTGTAGCAGACGAATTTCAGGATTTCGTGCCCCGCCATGATCATGGTGCGACCCGACAGAAATTTATCGCTCTCGGTAATCCCGCGCCACAGAATCCGGCCGTTCCAGAGCGGCGGGCCTTCCTGCGGATACAATTTTTCGCGCACCGCCGAATGAACGCCATCGGCGGCAATCAAAAGCGTACCGTGATAGGTGCCTGCGTCCTTGCCTGTGGCCTTGTCGATGAAGGTCGCGCTGACACCATCGTCACTGTCGGTGAAACTCGCAAGATGATGGCTGGTGAGGACGCTGTCCTCGCCGAGGCGCTCTTTCACCGCATCGAGCAGGATGTGATGCAGCACGCCGCGATGAATCGAAATCTGCGGCCATTTGTATCCAGCCTCGATGCCTCGCGGCTCGGTCCAGATCGGCTTGCCGTCTTTCGAGAAATACGAAAGCTCTTTGGTGCGCACGCCCACGGCATCGAGCTTGTCCATCAGGCCGAGTTCGATCAGTTCGCGCACCGCATGCGGCAGCACGTTGATGCCGACGCCGAGCGGCTTCAACTCGGCGACGCTCTCGAACACGCGGCAGTCGATGCCGATCTGATGAAGGCTCAAGGCGAGCGTCAGCCCGCCAATTCCGCCGCCTGCAATGAGAACAGTCATCGTTGCGCCCCGGTTAAGATGGCGTCTTGGCATGGGAGGCGTGAGTGGGCAACTGCGAAACGCCGCCCCGGATTGATCCGAAGCGGCGTTCGCAGCGATGCAATTAAGCGATGCAAGTATCGGTTAGGCGGCTTTCGTTTTCATATGGCGGAAAAGGTTGCTGCGCGCCTCGTCGTCCATCTCAGCCTTGAACTTGAATTTGTCCTTAAGCGCAATCGCGCGGGCGGCTGCCGGACGCGCCGAGATTTCGTCATGCAGGCGCTTGAGGTTTGGCAATTTGGTGAGCGCGTCGTCGCCCAGAATAAACGGCACCATTCGCGCCCAGCCCCAAACGTCCATATCGACAATCGTATAGACGTCACCGACCATATATTTGTTCTTGCCGAGATGGTCGTTGAGAATGCCGTAGTGGCGCTGCGCTTCGAACTGGTAGCGGTTGTTGGCGTATTCGATTTTCTCAGGTGCGAAGTGTTTGAAATGCACGGCTTGTCCCGAATACGGGCCGACGCCGCTGGCCACGAACATCATCCACGACAGCAACTGGGCGCGGTTCTTCGGTGTCTCGGCGGGCATAAACTTGCCGGTCTTTTCGCCGAGATACATCAGGATGGCGTTGCTGTCGAAAACAACGACGCCGTCGTCGTCGATTGCCGGCACCGTGCCGTTGGGATTGATGGCGAGGAATTCCGGCTTGTGCTGTTCGCCCTTGCGGCTATCCACCGGCACGGTTTCGTAGGGAAGGCCTGCCTCCTCGAGAAAAAGCGCAATCTTGTTCGGGTTCGGTGCGCCGTTGTAATAGAATTTCAGCATTGGGCTACTCCCTGGTTTTTGCTTGTTCTGGCTGTTGAAATAATCTGGGATCGGCGAAAATCGCCGTCGCGCGCATTCATGCGTCGGATTGGTCGCCTGCTCAAGCGACGAGTTTGTGAACGGCGCACACCATTACGCCTTTCGCGTCGCTACCCCAGCATGCCTCGGATCGGTAGGTTTCGTTCTTTGATGATCCTGATCCCGCCCAAAATGTTGCCGAGATCGGGTCTCGCGAACGGCGCGTTGGAAACATCGACGATCTGAACGTTACCTTCCGGGTTGATGACGAAAAGTCCGGGTTCGGCAAACGGCC
>JBBRGE010000021.1:0-12587 GCA_038241045.1 Hyphomicrobiales bacterium
TTTGAGCGGGCCGAAGCGCGCCGCCATCATGATGCTGGCGCTCGGCGAGCAATATGGCGGCAAGGTCTGGGCGATGCTCGACGACGACGAAGTGCGCGAACTGTCGCTGGTGATGTCGAATCTCGGCACCATCGAGGCCGATGTCGTCGAAGACCTGTTGCTCGAATTCGTCTCGCGCATGTCGGCATCCGGTGCGCTGATGGGAAATTTCGACGCCACCGAACGTCTGCTGCAGCAATATCTGCCGGCCGACCGCGTCAACGGCATCATGGACGAAATTCGCGGCCCTGCAGGTCGCAACATGTGGGAAAAACTTTCCAACGTGCAGGAAGAGGTTCTGGCCAACTACCTCAAAAATGAATATCCGCAGACCATCGCGGTCGTGCTCTCGAAGTTGAAGCCCGAACACGCCGCCCGCGTGCTCGCGATCCTTCCCGAAGACATGGCGCTCGACGTGGTCGGCCGCATGCTGAAGATGGAAGCCGTGCAGAAGGAAGTCATCGAGCGCGTCGAACAGACGCTGCGCACCGAATTCATGTCGAACCTGTCGCAGACCCGCCGCCGCGACGCGCATGAGGTGATGGCCGAAATCTTTAATAATTTCGATCGCCAGACCGAAACCCGCTTCATCACCTCGCTGGAAGAAGACAACCGCGAATCCGCGGAGCGCATCAAGGCGCTGATGTTCACCTTCGACGACCTCATCAAGCTCGATGCAGCCTCTGCGCAAACGCTGATGCGCCACGTCGATAAGGATAAACTCGGCATTGCGCTCAAGGGAGCCAACGATGCCGTGCGCCAGTTCTTCATGGGCAACATGTCGACACGCGCCGCCAAGATGCTCACCGACGATATGGCCGCCGCCGGTCCGGTTCGGTTGCGCGACGTCGATGAAGCGCAGGCACTGCTGGTGAATCTTGCGAAGGATCTCGCGGCCAAGGGCGAAATCATGCTGCAGAAAAACCGCGCCGACGACGAGCTGGTGTACTGATGGGCGCACCGGCAAAATTTCTGTTCGATCTCGACTTCGCGATACCCGACGCCGCCAAACAGCGCGCAGCGACGTCGGTCGAGATCGCGATGCAGGTCGCCGATGCGGAATCGCGCGGATATCGCGAAGGTTTTGAGGCGGCGCAGCACGAAGCAAAGGCGGAGAGCGATCGACGCGCTTCGTTAGCGCTCGAAGAAATCGGTATTGCGATCAAAGGCATCGCAAGCGGCTTTTCCGGCATCGAAGGTCGCATGGAGACGGAAGCGGTCGATGTCGCGATGGCCGTCGCACGCAAGCTCTGCAGCGAGTTGATGGCGGCCGAGCCCATGACGGAAATGATGGCGCTGGTGCAGGACTGCTTCCGGAATTTGACTTCGACACCGCACATCGTGGTGCGGATCAACGACGAGCTTTATGACGCCGCGCGCGAACGCATCGAGCAAATTGCCAAGCGCAGCGGCTTCGAGGGCAAACTTGTCATTCTCGCCGAACCCGACATCGAGACCGGCGACTGCAGAATTGAATGGGCCGATGGTGGCGTTACACTGGAGCGCGCATCCATAGAGGCCAAAATCGACGAACTCGTCGGGCGCTATCTGGCGACCCGCAATCAGGCCGGACAAACCGCGGCCATGAGGACCGACAATGAGTGACACAGAGAGCCACGTTCCGCTTCCAGAACTCAACGCCGCCGACGCGCCGGCTGTCGGCGATCCGGCGATGTACGCGGAGGACGATCCGGGCGCGCGCATTGCGGCCGATCTGGAAGCCGTGTTCGACGTTCCGGTTCAGGTCTCGGCGGTGCTGGGGCGATCGCGGATGGATGTCGCCGAATTGCTGAAGCTCGGCCCCGGCACGGTGCTCGAACTCGACAGACGCGTCGGTGAGGCCATCGACATTTACGTCAACAACCGCCTCGTCGCACGCGGCGAAGTGGTGCTGGTCGAAGACAAACTCGGTGTCACCATGACGGAAATCATCAAGGCGGAACGGGCCTGACATTTGGATCTAACGACCCGCCATCGAAAATGATGCGGGCATAATAACAGGAGCAAACCATGCGGCTTCTCATCGTTGGCACACTCAAGGGCCAGCTTACCACCGCAACCAAGATCGCCATGGACAATGGCGCGAGCGTCACGCACGCCGAGAACATCGAACAGGCGATGGCGGTGCTGCGCGGCGGCAAGGGCGCGGACCTTTTGCTGGTCGATGTCGCGCTGGACATTCGCGATCTCGTCATGCGACTCGAGGCTGAACATATTCATGTTCCTATCGTCGCTTGCGGCATCACCACAGATGCGCGCGCCGCGGTCGCAGCCATTCATGCCGGCGCGAAGGAGTACATTCCGCTGCCGCCCGATCCTGAACTGATCGCCGCAGTGCTCGCCGCAGTCGCCAACGACTCGCGCGACCTGATCTATCGCGACGAGGCGATGGCGAAAGTCATCAAGCTCGCGCAGCAGATCGCCGGCTCCGACGCCTCGGTGATGATTACCGGCGAGTCAGGTACCGGCAAGGAAGTGCTTGCGCGCTACGTTCACACCCGCTCGAACCGCGCCAAGAAACCATTCATCTCGATCAACTGCGCGGCGATCCCAGAACATCTTCTGGAATCCGAACTGTTCGGCCACGAGAAGGGCTCATTCACCGGAGCCATTGCGCGCCGCATCGGCAAATTCGAGGAGGCCACCGGCGGCACGTTGTTGCTGGATGAAGTCTCGGAGATGGATGTGCGGCTGCAATCGAAATTGCTGCGCGCGATTCAAGAGCGCGTCATAGATCGCGTCGGCGGCACCAAACCCGTGCCGGTGGACATTCGCATCATCGCCACATCCAACCGCAATTTGTCGGACGCAGTGCGCGACGGCACGTTTCGCGAGGATTTGCTGTTTCGTTTGAACGTCGTCAATCTGAAGATTCCGCCGTTGCGCGAGCGGCCAGCGGACATTCTCGAACTGGCGCAGCATTTCGCCAAGAAGTATTCCGCCGCCAATGGCGTGCCGCTGCGGCCGATCTCGGCGGATGCTCGGCGCGTGCTGACAACAAACCGCTGGCAGGGCAACGTCCGTGAGCTTGAAAATACCATTCACCGCTCAGTACTGATGGCGAGCGGCGACGAAATCGTCGCGGATGCGATTCTGTCGCCAGATGGCGACCGGCTCGATTTGTCCAAGACTGCGCCCGCCGTTGCGCATGCGACGTTTGCCGCCGAACAGGTGACGCGCGTGCTTGTGGGCCGCACCGTGGCCGATGTCGAGCGCGATCTCATCATCGAGACGCTGAAGCATTGCCTCGGCAACCGCACCCATGCGGCCAACATTCTCGGCATTTCGATCCGTACATTGCGAAACAAACTGAACGAGTATGCCGGCGATGGTTCGCCGATCCCGCCGCCGGGCTCAAGCGAACTGCGCGGCGTTGCGGCGGCTTGAACGAAAGATATTTGAAAATAATAAGCCGGTGCGAAAGCACCGGCCTTTTTTTATGCACGCGCCGTTGTCTCGACGTTCGCAATTCTCACCGGAACGCCGAATTCGCGGCGGCAAACTTCAGCCAACGCGGCAACGCCTTCGCGAATTTCGCTGACCGTCGGACTGGCGAAGCAAAGCCGCAAGCGGCTTTTGCTGTGCGCGGCGTTGACCGACCATTCGGTACCGGGATTGATCGCGATACCGGACGCCAGCGCGGCCTGATAGAGCTTCATGGTGTCGACATTGTCAGGCAGCTTGACCCAGAGAAAAATGCCGCCCTTGGGATCGTCGAATTCCGCCGCCGTTCCGAACTGTTCGGCGAGTGCGTCCATCAGGGCATCGAGCTTGACGCGAAGACCTTTGTTAAGTTTCGGAACATGATCGGCGAAATGCGCCGCGCAAAATTCCGCCAGCACCATTTGCTCCAGCGCACCCGAACCCGCATCCGTCTTGATGCTGAGAATGCGCGACAGCACGTCCCATTTCGCCACGATGTAGCCGACGCGTAACGCAGGCGCGACGGACTTCGAAAATGAGCCGATGTGAATGACGCCGCCAGTCTCGCTCATCGCATAAATCGCCGGTGGGCGTTTTCCGTTCCAGATCAGGTCCGCATAGCAATCGTCTTCGAAAATTGGCACGCCGTAATCCGCCGACAGCTTCAGTAATTCGCGGCGGCGGTCTTCGCTCATGATCGTGCCGGTCGGATTTTGCACGGTTGGAATCGTGTAGATATATTTTGGGCGGATATTTTTGGTCTTGAGATCTTCGAGTGCCGCCGCAACCGCATCGATCCGCATGCCGTCATCGTCCAGCGGAATGCCGACGATGTTGACGCCGCGCCGCGTCAGCCGCGTGATCGAGCCCTGATAACATTCCTGCTCGATCAGCACCGTGTCACCCGGCGACAGCAAGAGCCCGTTGACGAGATCGAGCCCCTGCAGCGAGCCTGACGTGATGAGAATTTCATCTGCGGTGCAGACGATGCCGGCGTCACGCTTGAGTTTGCCGACAAGAAATTCGCGCAGTGGACGGTAACCCAACGGCCCGCTGTTCAATCCATAAGTTGCAAGCGTCGCACCCTCGCGCGTCAGCACAGAGTTCGACGCCGCAATAAGCCGATCCACCGGCACCTGGTCGGCGTCGTTGTTGCCGCCGACGAAATTGTATTTGGGAAAGCCCGTCCATTTGGCGGCAGGCGGCGGCAGTCCTTGCGCCAGAACCGGCGTGAAATCGAACGAACTCATGGACGTCTCCCGTTACTCTATTTTCTTTAGGGGCAATTTATAGGGACGCCGCGCGATGACGCAACCGCTACTCAGGCGCGAGACGGGCTGTCGGTTCGCTGGAAAATCACCGGCGGCTTTGCGGCTGGTCCATCAACGGCGACGGATCGCCGGTAGAAGTTCAACGCGAACAACCCAAATACCGTGACGACCAACAAGATCACGGCGAAAACGCCGACGCGCTTGAGAAGCTCTGTCATTACGACACGACTCGCCGCTGCCATGCCCACAACGATGGCGTGACGATCAATTCCATCGCCAGCGCGAAGAACATTCCTTTTCCGGGCGCATCGCCTAGAGCGAGCGCGCCGATTAGCCGCGCGACACCGCCGATAAAAACAATCAGCGTCAGCAGCGTAAAGCGGTCGCGGTATTGCTCGATGCGCGGGATCGACGCCCAGAAGATCAAACCGATCGTCAGCAGCAATCCCGCAAGATAGTGAACATGACTCCACGACGACGCGCTGTTGGGCAATTCGAGAAATTGCGGGCCGTAAATAATGCCGCCCAGACCGGCGCCGACGGGAACAATCCCTGCGATGGCGACGGCAATTTGCAGCAGCTTGCGTTCCATTGTGGCCGTCGTCCCGAGGAAGCCCGAAGGCTGCGACAATATATAGGAGAAGGATGTAGGAGAAGGGCTCAACTATGACGGATGTTTGGCCACCGTTTTACGAATAATTTTCCATCCTGCCGCCGCGAGTCGGCTATTCACAGTCCTCGCATCTTTTTCCCGCTCACCCCCACATTGGACAATTCAGCAATTCGCCATGCCGATTTTTACGCCGCATCAGGATCAGGCACTTTCCGCAGTTGCCGACTGGCTCAAGGCCAAGCCCGGCAAAGGCGATACGCCGCCGGTGTTTCGGTTGTTCGGCTATGCCGGCACCGGCAAGACGACGCTGGCGCGCCATATCGCCGACGGCGTCGATGGCGCGGTCAAGTTTGCGGCGTTCACCGGCAAGGCCGCTTTGGTGATGCGCAACAAGGGCTGCGACAATGCCTCGACCATCCACTCACTAATATATCGCACGCGCGAATCCGGGGAGGAGCAACCAAGTTTTGAATTGTGGGACGACGCGCCTGCGTCCAAAGCCAAGCTGATCGTCATCGATGAGTGTTCAATGGTGGACGCAGAGTTGGGCCGCGACCTGCTGTCGTTCGACTGTCCGTTGCTGGTGCTGGGCGATCCTGCGCAATTGCCGCCGATTCAAGGCGGCGGTTTTTTCACGAATGTCGAGCCGGACGCGATGCTGACCGAAGTCCACCGTCAGGCGCAGGACGATCCGATCGTGCGGATGTCGATGGCGGTGCGCGAAGGCCGCGCGCTCGATCTCGGCACGTTCGGCGAGAGCGAGGTGGTGCAGCGCGACGCGCTCGATCCGGATCGCGTGATGCAGGCCGACCAAATTCTCGTCGGGCGCAACAATACGCGCCGCTCCTACAACATGCGCGTGCGGCAGAAACAAAACATCGACGACCCGCTGCCGGTCGCAGGCGACAAACTCGTGTGTCTGCGCAACAATCGGAAGAAAGCGCTGTTCAACGGCGGACTGTGGCGTGTGAAATCGCGCGCCGCATCGAAGTCGAAAATCATTACCATGCGGCTATCGCCCGACGAGGAATTCGGCGCGAAAGTGACGAAGGTGTCGGTGCGCGCCGATTGTTTCGGCGGCAGCGTCGAGGGCATTCCATGGGAGCAGCGCCGACCCTACGACGAATTCGATTACGGCTACGTGCTCACCGTGCACAAGTCGCAAGGTTCACAGTGGGACGACGTCGTGCTGTTCGATGAGAGCTTCGCGTTTCAGGAGAGCCGCGCACGATGGCTCTATACCGGCATAACGCGTGCTGCGAAGCGATTGACGGTGGTGGTTTAGCACTTTGTGCGGTGCCGCGCTCTCGCACTGCAAAATGCAATTTTGTTGAGCATCTGCCTCATTTTTCACTATGGTGCGCAAGCCGGACTCAAAGATCCGGCGCGTGACGTGGGAAACGCTGGGGCAATATGACCGATCTCGTGACCGGACGGCTCGATGTATCGGGCCGGGAATTCATTGCGGCGTCCAGACCGGGCGAAAGATTCAAGCGCATCGCGCGCTGGATCGCGACCCGCGATGGTTACGATCTTGCATCCTGTATCGCCCTGCTTTCACTGATCGCCATCGCGCTGGTCACTTTCGACCATTACGCGATTTCGAATGACGAAGGCGTTCAGCATCGTTACGGCGAACTCATCATCGCTTATTACAAAAGCGGCTTTACTGACCAGTCGCTGTTCAAGCTGGACAATCTCTATCTCTATGGCGGCCTGTTCGATGTCGGCCTCATTCTGCTCGGACACATCTTGCCTTTCGACCAGTATGAATTGCGGCATCTGGTCTGCGCGCTGATCGGAATCGGCGGCATCGGATTCGCAGCAGCCACGGCGCGAAACATTGCGGGATCGCGCGCGGGGTTTTTCACGGTCGTGGCGCTGGCGCTTTGCGGCTCCTGGTTCGGCACAATGTTCAACGACACCAAGGGAATTCCGCAAGCCACATTGATGGCGGGCGCGATTTTCTTTTTATTTCGCGCTATCCCTCATCTTCCAAAGCCGCGCATGCGCGACATGATCGGCTTTGGCGTCATGACCGGAGCTGCGCTCGGAATCAAATCGCTCAGTCTTTTGCTCGTCGGCTATTTCGGCATCGCTATTCTTATGAGCGTTCCTCGCCCGCTAACGGGACACTGGAGAGAGCGCAGCGGATTCGTGTTGATCTCGATCTTGCACTTCATGCCTGCGTTGGTGATCGCCTACGTTATCATGATCGGCTCGTGGCCTTGGTCGGCGCTATCGCCGCTCAATCCCATCCGCGGCCTTCTGAGTTTTGGCGAATTTCACTATCACATCCGCACCGTTCTGTTCGGCAGGTTCTATGAAATGGCGGATGTGCCGCGCTATTACGTGCCGACCTACATCGCAATCAGATTGCCGCTACTGACGATGGCTGCAGCAATGCTGTCGCTGATGCTGTTGGCGGTGCCGAAACTGGCACCGGCTCAAATCGCGTCCGGCGCACGCAGACGCGAGATCGGATTGCTTGCGTTCACTGCGGTCTTCCCGGTTGTGTGTCAGGTCATCACCGAGGGACCGGCGCTCGACGGCTGCCGTCATTTCATGTTCGTATTTCCGCCAATCGCAATCCTTGCGGGCATCGGTCTCAGCGCCAGTGTCGGGTTATTGGCGCGCTGGCGGCGCAACGCGATGTTCGCAGGTCTTGCTCTGATTGCAGCGAGCTACACATGGACGTCGGCGAAATTGTTTCAACTGCACCCTTATGAATACCTCTACTACAATCAGCTTGTCGGCGGATTGGAGGGCGCGTCACGGCGTTTCGTGACCGACTATTGGGTCAACATCATGCCGGAGGCTGTCGATGAACTTCATGATTTTCTCGACCGTACCGAACCCGCAACGGCCCTGACGCGTCCATATCGCATCGCCGTGTGCGGCGAACGAGTCTCATATGAAGAATATGCGCATCCCAATCTGCAATGGATCAAGATGTGGGATTGGCGCTATGCCGATTTCTATATCGCGCCGACTCACATGAATTGCGACCGCAATCTCGACGGCAAGGTGATCGCAAAGATCGAGCGGATGGGCGTGACCATCGGCGTCGTCAAGGATCGCCGCGACATCCGCGTTCAAGGCTACAAACCGGCGGAATGAGTAAGGTTCACCAAAAAGGTCATCGCGTCAGGCGACATCGCGCTCCGGCGCGACGAACTCCTGCGGCTCGGCATCGGCGATCTGGCGGCGAAGTTCTTCTTCGAGAAATTCATTGGCGATGATGAGCGCCTTCAATGCGCCGCGTATATCCCCGCCACAGGTGGCGATCGCACTTTCGACGGCCCGGTCGTAGCGGTCGAGGTCGTTCTGGCTTGCGCGTTCAAACATGGTCGCTTTCCTAATCTTCCCAATTTGGTGATTCCATATTGTTCTTGATTTGTTCTTTTCTCGATCAACATGTCAATTGCGAAGTTTGGGCGCATCCCCTGCACCTCGACTTATCCACCGCGCCAAAGGTGCCGCGCTATTTCGGGTTCGGATCTTTCAATCCTTCATCCGGCGCTTCGAATTTCCCTGCGCGGTGCAGCTTGACCGCGTTCGCCAGCGTGCGCGCGACATTGCGTGTGACGTCCTGAAACCCTTCATCTTTGTCCAGCGCCTGATGCGACGTGGCGTAGGCTTCGCCGTATCCGATGTATCCGTCCGCCTCGCCTCTGCCGCCCGCGGAAATCAACTCCATGTCGGTCAGCCAGTCCGACAACGATCGGCGCAGCGTGACAGCGCCGGTGATATCGCCATGCGTGACGATGCCATAATGTCGTCCCGCCAGATGTTTCGGATAATCCCAGCCTTTTAGCTCTATCGCTTTCGCCTCGGCGGGCTTCTTGCCGTGCGTCGTCGTTGGGTCGGGATTGCCGCCATCCGCGCACACCAGCCGGTCGATCATCGCTTTGAGTCCGGTTGGCGCGTGATACCAGTTCACAGGCGTCACGATCATAATGCCATGCGCAGCGACCCAGAGCGGATAGATGTCGGCCATCCAGTCTTCAGTCTGGCCGAGCGAATAGTTCGGATAGCAACTGCACGGCCAGTGACACAGCGGCATTGAAGTCGAGACGCACGACTTGCAAGGATGGATGTTCTTGCCGAATTCCGACGTCAATCGCGACAGATCGAGAATGTCGACCGCCATTCCCTGCTCCTCGAAAATCGGCTGCGCTATTTTTACAAGCCGCCATGTCTTGGACATCTCGCCCGGACAGGTGTTCTCGCTACGCGACGAACCGTTAACGATCAGAATGCGTGGCGGCTGTTTCGGATCGTCGTGCCGCTTTTGCGCGGCGTGGATTGCGTCCCGCGCGGCCAGCCAATCGACCGACATATCGTAGTCGGGATCGGCAAATTCCTTGCCTGCCTTGCGGGTGCGCGGCGCCTTGCGTCCCTTGATATAGCCGTCCCACGCGACATCGACGATCGCGGTGATTTCCTTGTCGAGGGGATCGAAAGCGGGGTCAGAAAAGCGACTGCGATAGCGCTTTTTGAATTCCTCCTGAGACAATTCGACCGAGGGCATTCCCTTGCGGACATCAACGTCAGCCATCATTTATATCCTTTAATAAAACGCCATGATCCAAACTGTCGCAGCCTCAACGCTCCTCTCGCCAGCGCGTTCCAAAGCGTTGGAAAACCTTAAGAATTCTTTCCGACTGGTTCACAAACTTGTGTGTCTTGCGGCTGTAACAACGCCTCGCCTATCGCGTATCTCTGACAATCCGAAAAGCGATTCTATGGCTTCAAAGGAAATGCAATGAGCAACTCGTCTTTCAGCAAAACAGCCCTCGCTCTGACCGCAACAGGCGTCCTGGCGCTGACCTGGTTTATCGCGGCGCCTTCGCGCGCATCCGAGGAAGCTTTCATCATTCCGCCGCCTGCAAACAACGTCGCTGTGAGCGATGGCCTGAAAAAGCTGGTGCTCGCCGGAGGCTGTTTCTGGGGCGTGCAAGGCGTCTATCAGCACACCAACGGCGTGACGCAGGCTGTCTCGGGATATTCGGGCGGACTCGCACGCACGGCCAATTACGACTCAGTCGGTCGCGGAACGACGGGCCATGCCGAAGCGGTGGAAATCACCTACGACCCGAAGAAGATCACCATGGGCAAACTGTTGCAGATCTATTTTTCGGTCGTGCACGATCCGACGCAGCTCAACCGCCAAGGACCGGACTCCGGCACGCAATATCGCTCAACGGTGTTCACCTCGGACCCCACCGAGCGCAAGGCGGTCGAGGATTACATCGCTCAACTGAACACCTCGAAGGTCTACAAGAAATCGATCGCGACCACACTGGAGCCTTTGCAGGCTTTCTATGCGGCGGAGGATTATCATCAGGATTATCTGACGATGCACCCGAACCAGCCGTATATCGTGTTCAACGATCTGCCGAAGGTTGAGAACCTCAAGAAGGTGTTTGCCGACAACTATCGCGCAAAGCCGGTGTTGGTGCGCGACGCCAAGGCCAGCAACTAAACCGGCGATCTGCCGTTAAGCTCTCAGCCTTTCACGAATTCAGCGGTGGCCGGTTGGCCGCCGCTTCTTTCATTTGATCGACCGCCATTTGCAAAATCATAGGAGCAATCATGTCTGACGCTAAAACCAATTCCGGCGACGGCAAAATCGAGAAGCCCGAGGCTGAATGGCGGCGCGAATTGACGCCGATGCAGTATGCGGTGCTGCGGGAGAAGGCGACCGAGCGGCCGTTCAGTGGCGAATATGACCATTCGTTCGATTCCGGCACCTATACTTGCGCCGGATGCGGGCAGCCGCTGTTCGAGTCGGATGCCAAATTCGATTCCGGTTGCGGCTGGCCGGCGTTTTCACAGCCCGCCAAGGAAAGCGCGATCGACGAGGAAAGCGACGGCACGCACGGAATGGTGCGAACGGAAGTGCTTTGTTCGAAATGCGAGGGCCATCTCGGCCATGTGTTCCCGGACGGCCCCGGACCGACGGGTTTGCGCTACTGCATCAATTCGGCGGCATTGAAACTTTTACTTAAGTAACGCGTCTATATCTATATCGGAGATGCAAGGCACTGCTCGACACAGCAGCCCCGAGGCTCTCTTAAGCGGCTCAAAATGCCGCAAATACAAGAAACTTGCCAAAGAACTCGAAGGAATTGTGCCATGATCAGCACGTCAAGCCATATCGTCCTCGGCATCGGCCTTGCCGGCCTCATCGTTGAGGCCATCGCATCGCACCCGGCGCTCGCCGTGGATAAGGTCAAGCTTTTCAAAGTGACCACGCCCAAGACCGAGATCGTTATCGGTCTTACCAAAGACGAATTCGATGAATTGCCCGGCAAGAACGCAGCCGGAATGACGAAAATCCTGACCGACAAGGGTTTTATCAAGGTCTGGCAATATCAGGAACGACGTGGCGTCAGCGGTGAGCCTGAGCAGGCCCCAGTAAAGAAATTCTTTCTGACGGCCAATACGGCGGTCGAGATCGAGCCTTTCAAGACGAAGATGCGGGTCGTGCCAATCACCGAAGAACGAATGGTTCAGGCCGGTCCCCTGCCAATAAGTAGTGCCGAGGCTGGAACCATCCTGCGCTGATGGAACTTCTTCTTGGACGGCGGGACATTTCCCGCCGCTTAGGGGAGATTTCTCATGTCGCTCGGCCTGATACTCGTCATTGTCTTGATTGTCTTTTTACTCGGCGGATTTAGCGGCCGTTTCGGCGGCTTAGGCTATGGCTTCGGCCGCAATGGAATGGGCCTTATTGGCACCATCCTCATCATCCTCATCATCTTGTTATTGCTCGGAAAAATCTGAGCGTTTGCGAAGATTGCTTCGGCCCGCACCCTCCAGACAAGCCCGCCGCCTCATCGCAGCGGGCTTTTTCGCGCAAAGGTTGAATTCATCAAAACCGTGAATTTCAAGCTTTTTCTCGCAACCCTGCATCGCTGCGCCGTTCATCATGCTCCGAATGGTGGGTCGCAATTCGCGAAAAAAGGCCTATATTGAAGACTGTTCTGGAATGAATGACGCAAGCCGCGCGACGGCCGATCAGCCCCGCGCCCGCACGTCATGTCCGCGAAATCAACATCAAGAAGGCCGAACCCATGGCTGCGTTCAACTACAATACCGAAGCTGAGTTGTTTCCTGCGGCGATCCGCAAGAAGAAGCGCGCCGGCTTTGCCTATCGCCGGTTCCCGACCGCAGCCGAGGCCGTGCAATTCGCGATCGAACAGCTTCCCGCCGACTCGCTGAACGGCGCCTAC
>JBBRGE010000022.1:0-12144 GCA_038241045.1 Hyphomicrobiales bacterium
CCGTGAATCTGCACGAAGAAATTATCCTCGGCATCCATGTGAAACGGCGTCGTCGAATTCGGCGACGACACGAACATAAAGCCTTCGATTTGCGAAAAGCCGGCATCCTCGTTGCTCTTGAAGCCACGCGCGCGGGCGACAGACGTTAGTGCGTCTTCCAATAACTGGCGGTACTCCGGCATTTTCTCGACGCGCTTGAGCACCATCCATGCGCCCGCACTTTCAATGCTTTTCACAACGGCGACCGGATCGAGATCGACCGACTTCACCTTGTCCGGGTCCTGGCTGATCGCGGCATCGCCTGAATTGTATTCGATCAGGTCGCGCGGCATGTCGGAGGCGAGCTTGGCCACGCGCGCCAGCGTCAGCAGCGGATGGCCGGACAATTTATGCTTGATGCCGAAAGGCTTCAGCGGGAAATCCCGTGTCAGGGAATCATTGTCCGCAGTGATGACGGGGGCGACATTTGCATTCGCGTTCATGATTTTTCTCCCGGATGTGACGAATGAATTGAACAATGCGGCGCGCGGGTTCGCGAATAAAGTTGCGTGCCGCTAGCGCAAGACGAATGGCAGGGATCAATGGATCGCGGCGGTACAGCGGGATCAGCACGTCGCCGATGGCGAGGCGTCCGCGCCAAATTGGATCGATCATCGGATGGCCGGGGGCTGCGGTGGAATCCGCCATTGAGATTGTGGGATCGGCGCAAAGGTGTCGCGTGAGTTCGAGCGTGAGTTGTACGCCGGGCGACAGTTTCGCAAAGCGCTCATCGACGCCGAGCTTGTAATAGAACGCGCGGTCCTGATGCCGCAGCACGACGGAGGACGCAACGGGTGTGTCTCCAGCATGAAGCGTGATGACCTCGCAATTGCCGCTTGCCGCCATCGCCGTCACGGCGCGGCGAATGAAGGCGGCATCGCCGGTGTCCTGCTTCAATGCAGTGCCGCGTTTGGCTTTCCAGCCGCTGGCTTCAAGATCGAGAAATGTTTCAAGCGCGCGTTCGATCTCGGCGGGGTGTGTGGCGATAGAAAAAATCACATCGCCATGTTCAGCGAGGCGATTGCGCTGGCGGCGAAGCTCTTTCAGCTTTTTCGGACCAAGTGCGTCGCGCAGCAGGTCTTCGGCGTCGCGCGTCGCATCGAGACTGGCGCGGACATGCGACTTCAGAGTGCGTGGTTTCAACCCGTCGCGATCGAGCGCGCGGGTGAAGGCCGCCAGTGCGGCGCCTTCGATAGGCGTATCGCGCAAGATCAAAGCATGCGCGCCGGCGTCGCGCGCGTTCTGCATCAGTTGCGCGACGGCATCATCGGCGCATTCGCGATCGATCAGCGGCGTTGCAAGTGTGCTGTAGGGATCGGCGTTGACCAGCACGGGCAGGGGCAATTTATACGCGCGCCACGCCGAGATCACCGGCATCAGGCCGACCATGCGCTGCGTATTCGCCTCAGTAGCGACCAGCACGTCGACGTCGGTGCGTCCGCTGGCGAACGCGTTCACTGCGGATTCCCATTCGGGCAAATAATAACCGTTCGGCTCGGCGGCGTTGTCGCCAAGCGCGCGCCAGCGCTCGGTGGCTATCGACGTCAGCGCAAAAATTCCGCAGGCGTCACGCGAGGCATCACGCGTCTCGGCGGCCGGGCGCGGCGATGCCATCTCGCGGCGCGATGCCGTGGTGTGTGCGGCGTTGGCAATATCGATCACGTCCCAATCCCTATTCCCAGTCGCGCCGCATGCGCAAGCTTGCGCAACGCAAAGCGCTCGTCCCTGAGAAGACGATAGCGATGAAATCTCAAAATCGGATTTTGGGTTACGAATAAATCCGCGCGAGTTTGTTCATGATTGATTAACCGCAACGGGCCGGATGAGAATCGAACGCGTGCTCGGTCGGTCGCATGGGACAAAATGCATGCCATCCACGCGACAGCGGTGAACGGTTAACCGTTTTTATTGTGATGTTCTCAACACGTGGAACCTAGTTTCCGATGACGCGCGGGAGAACCCCGCGTGCCGTGAATAGGAGATTTAAATGCGGCGTCTTCTTTCCAGCTTCATCTCGGATCAATCAGGGGCGACGGCTATCGAATACGGTTTGATCGCGGCGGGCATCAGCCTTGCGATTATTGCTGCGGTCAATGGCCTCGGCACCAACCTCGGCAGCAAGTTCACGTCGATCAACACATCCCTGAAATAACTCCGCTTGTGGCTGAGCGAGCTATTCGATCGGGCTCCAGCGCAGGCTGGGGCCCTTTTCTTTTGCCGGTGATGCACGGCCGTTTTGCCTTGAAACTGCCTTTACGGTAGTCTTTTGATCAAAGCGCAACGCTATGCGCGCGGCGGCAAGGCCGGTATCAGGGAGAGTGACATGCATGCGTTCCGGGTAGCACTATTGATCGGGCTGATGACGATTCCGGCCTATTTGCGGACGACCGCAACCGCCGACGCGCAAATCACGCCTGGCTTCAGATTGAATGAGGGCAAGGAATACACCGACGACGAAAAGGCCCGTATGAAGGCCAACGAGGACGCCGCCAAGGCTGCGCGATCGACGTTGCCGGATGCGAAAGCAAGTAGCGATCCGTGGGCCGGTGCGCGGGCGGCGGAGACACCCGCCAAGACAACCAAGCCCGTCAAACCCAAAGCGGCAACGCAGTAGTCAGTTTTTGGATCAGTGTTTCGGAAATTCGGCGAGCAGTTGCAGCCAGACATAACCGAATGCCGCCAGACTCAGGATGCCGAGGATCGCGGCGAGCTGAAGCAGCCGCCCGATCAGCACCAGCACCATTGAAGGCAGCGCCAGCACCACGAATATGCCGCCGAGCGGAATGACGGCGAGCCACTGAAATCCAGAGCCGTCGCCCTGCGGCACGCGGGCGATGGCGTAAAACGTGTAGAGCCCGAACAGCAATCCGGCGGCGGCGAGCGCGGCTGCGAATTGCCGCAAGTGAGGCGAGGGCGCGGTGTTGGCCATGCGAATTTTTTGCACGCGCACGCCAAATTGTTCAAGCGCCGATCGCAATACCCGAGCCGTTAGCTGCGTGAAGCGTTATTCGACCGCGCATCCGGTGCTGTGCCGATACAAATACCGGCAAAAAGCAGAGCGCAAAAAAAAAGCCGCGCCGTTCAATGACGACGCGGCTTCATTTTAGAAATCTGACCGATTACTTCTTCATTCCGTCAACTGGCTTGTTTTCCTTGCTGCTGTCCTTCATGCCATCCTTCTTCATGGCATCGTTGGACATGCCGGACGTGCCTTCCTTGGCCATGCCGTCCTTCTTCATGCCGTCCTTCGACATGGAGTCGCCGGCCTTCGTTGTATCCTGACCTGATGGGCCTGTTGCCTGAGCGAAAGCGCCAGCGGTCGAAAGGCCGATAATAGCTGCTGCAATAATGATCTTCTTCATGTTCATCTCCTGTTGGAACGTTAGAGCGTGAGCAATGCGCAATGCAGACTGATGTTCCTCTGGAACTGTCCGGGAACCCGGCAAATATTTTCGCTATGTCGGCGTAACGTCAGAAGATTTACGGCTGCTGCGGATGCAGAATTACGTTTTGAATCGCCGTCGTCACGTCCTTGCGAGATGATTTAAGGACGCCGCCCGCACACGCGCTCATTGTCACGACAGCTTTTGCTGTTGACATCTTTCCATCTTGCGGACTATATTCCTATCACTTCATTCATGAGGGGCGCTTCTAGAGGCGTGCTTGAAGTGGAGTTAAGCGCGGCGCCCGCGCGCGTGGTTCGCAGCCATGCGTCCGGGAGGCTGAGGGTCACCGACCGGGCCAACTACGTGGCTCTGCCTTAAGTGGCTGGACGCGGTGCGGCTGAACGGCGGCGAAATCCGCCGGGATGAACAATGGTTTGAGAAGACCACTGGATCCCGCACCCGGAAGAACGGTCCCTCAGACAGAAAAGCCGCAGCGGATGTGCCGGCGTGGTTGCGCTGAAGCATTCGCACGTTGGAGCGCCGCAAGGCGGTGCGCGCTTGAGGTTTTGCCATTCGCAACGGCAGGCCAAAGGCGCGAGACAATAAGGTTGCGCCTCGCGGCGCTCCATTGCCCCTCATCGTTTGAGGGCGCGAACGAGGAAGGCCTCGCGCGCTGCGGGCCTTTGCGTAACCCGGCCGCCGTTTGGCGTGCGCGGGACACTGGTGCAGGCCCGCCCCAAGCCATCACTTTCGTTAACCCTTTCTTAAGGTTCAGCTTCGTCCGCGCGATATTGTTCACAATCGGACGATTTAAGACGGTAAAAAGGTAGGCAGATCAGCAGTGTGCATTGGAGTGCGTTATGAGTGATTTCAGTTCGAGCAAGTCGGGCGACACTGGCCAAGCCAGTTGCGCGTATTTCGGCGAAGGTGTGGTTTTCAAAGGATCCATCAACGCCCCGGAGAAAGTCGTTGTTCACGGGACTGTCGATGGCGAAATAATCGCGAAAGACCTGTTGGTCGGTCCGACCGGCACCATCACGGGTAAAGTGAGTGTCGATCAAGCGGACATTCAAGGAAAAATCTTCGACCATATCGAAGCAAAAATTTGCCTCTCGCTCCGAAAGACTGGCCGTATCGAAGGCTCAGCTACATACGATGACATCGAGATCGAGAAGGGCGGCGTGCTCTCAGGCGATGTTTCGACGATCAAGTCGGCGAGCGGACACCAAACCGCCGTCCCAAAACATCAGGCAAATCTGCCTCTCCCGCCGCAGGTTGTGGCCAACAATCCGTCGGTTCAGCCGTCTGAAAAGACGGGCACGGAGGCGAACAAACTCAGCATAGCGGGTGGGCAAAAGTCGTCATTGTTCCAGAACGATCAGAATCAGAACCACAATCAAAAGAAGTAGACGCGTAACAGACTGCTCACTGCGACGGCGTTCGCGATCTGACGGCTCTGCGCACCAAGGGCCGCAGCATTCCATAATTGAAAAGGCCGACAACTCAGGCGGCCTTTTCTCTATTTGACGCGTTCGATAAGCGTCGACAGTCGAGCGATAAACCGGTCTATCCACGGATCGATTTGCCGTGCATGTTTTGGCTCGAACTGATCGAGGCATGAAGGAACCCGGGAAAGGCGTTCCTGCTGTAAGCTGCTTGCAATATCCATATGGAGCCAACGGGCCGTTCGAGGTCCGGTTCAAATTGGGAAACTCCGACGTTCAACTAAGTCACTTGGGGTTAATAACGGCCAGCACCGCCTTACCAAAAAAGAACATATTGCGAACGGAGAACAAATAGGGTACAGTGTTCCCATCGGACGGTCCCTGATGAGACCCGATTCCGGTCCGTCATCGGAGAGCAGCCTGCGGCGCAGGCGGTTTGTCCGGGTGGCGAATCCAGTCATAAAGGAGCACGACTATGCCCCCCGCCGCCCTGCGTATCGTCGAAGGAACGTCTATGGACAAGACCAAGGCCCTGTCGGCCGCGCTCTCGCAGATCGAGCGCCAGTTCGGCAAGGGTTCGGTCATGCGGCTCGGCAAGAACGACCGCTCGATGGATATCGAGACAATTTCGTCCGGCTCGCTGGGGCTCGATATCGCGCTCGGCGTCGGCGGCCTCCCCAAGGGCCGCGTGGTCGAGATTTACGGCCCCGAATCCTCCGGCAAGACCACGCTGGCGCTGCATACGGTGGCCGAAGCTCAGAAAAAGGGTGGTATCTGCGCCTTCATCGACGCCGAACACGCGCTCGACCCTGTTTACGCCCGCAAGCTCGGCGTCAATGTCGACGAACTTCTGATTTCGCAGCCCGACACCGGCGAGCAGGCGCTTGAAATTTGCGACACGCTGGTGCGCTCCGGCGCGGTCGACGTGCTGGTGATCGACTCGGTCGCAGCTTTGGTGCCGCGTGCCGAACTCGAAGGCGAGATGGGCGACAGCCTTCCCGGTTTGCAGGCTCGCTTGATGAGCCAGGCGCTGCGCAAGCTGACCGCCTCGATCAACAAATCCCACACCATGGTGATCTTCATCACTCAGATCCGCATGAAGATCGGTGTGATGTACGGCTCGCCCGAAACCACCACGGGCGGCAATGCGCTGAAATTCTACGCGTCAGTCCGTCTCGATATTCGGCGCATCGGACAAATTAAAGAGCGCGACGAAGTCGTCGGCAACCAGACCCGCGTCAAGGTGGTCAAAAACAAACTCGCACCGCCGTTCAAGCAGGTCGAGTTCGACATCATGTACGGCGAGGGCGTCTCCAAGATGGGCGAAATTCTCGATCTCGGCGTCAAAGCCGGCATCGTCGAGAAATCCGGCGCGTGGTTCTCCTATGACAGCGTGCGGCTGGGGCAGGGCCGTGAGAACTCCAAAGCCTTCCTCAAGGCCAATCCCGACATGACCGCCAAGATCGAAGCCTTGATCCGGCAGAATTCGGGATTACTCGCCGAGCAGATTCTGCAAGGCTCGCCGGAGCGCGATGCCGACGGCGAGGAGCCGGCGGACTGAAGTTTCTGACTTGTAATTTGAGAGACCTGCGTTGCGTTTTGGGTCTCTGAAAGCGAACGGGCGCTGAGGATGTTGAATTGCCGACATCCCCAGCGCCTGTTTGTTTGCCTATTCTTTGATAGCTATTCGGCCGCCTGCGCGTAATCCGACACCGGCGGGCATGAACACACCAGATGCCGGTCGCCATAGACGTTGTCGACGCGCCCCACCGGGCTCCAGTATTTGTCGGTGCGCGAGCTACCTGCCGGGAAACAGCCTTCGGCGCGGCTGTAGGCGCGTTGCCAGTCATCGTCGGCGATGTCGTGCACGGTATGCGGCGCGTGTCGCAGGGGTGATGCCTCGATGCTCCAGCGCCCCGCCTCGACCTCGGCGATCTCGCGGCGGATCGCGATCATCGCCTCACAAAACCGGTCGATCTCCGCTTTCGATTCCGATTCCGTCGGCTCGATCATCAGCGTGCCGGGCACCGGAAAGCTCATGGTCGGCGCATGGAAGCCGTAATCGATCAATCGCTTTGCAATGTCGTCCACCGTGACACCGCACGACGCCTTCAGCGCCCGCGGATCGACGATGCATTCATGCGCGACCCGGCCTTTTTCGTTCCGGTAGAGCACGGGGAAATGCGGATCGAGCCTTTTGGCGATATAGTTCGCATTGAGGATCGCCACTTCTGTGGCGCGCGTCAGCCCGTCGCCGCCCATCATCAAAAGATAGATGTAGGAGATCACAAGAATCGACGCCGACCCGTAAGGCGCTGCGTTGACAGCGCCCACGCTCGACTTGCCGCCGTCGATTGCGATGTGCCCCGGCAAAAACGGCGCCAGATGTTTTCGCACGCCGATCGGCCCCATGCCCGGTCCGCCGCCACCATGCGGAATGCAGAACGTCTTGTGCAAATTCAAATGACTCACATCCGCGCCGTAATCGCCCGGGCGCGACAACCCGACCTGCGCATTCAGATTGGCGCCGTCGAGATAAACCTGTCCGCCATGTTTGTGGACGATGTGGCAAATCTCGCGAATCCGTTCCTCGTACACGCCGTGCGTCGACGGATAGGTGATCATGATCGCCGCAAGCGTCTTCGAATGCTGCTCCGCTTTGTTGCGCAGATCTTCCACATCGACATTGCCATGCGCAGCGCACGCCACCACGACCACATCCATGCCGACCATCGAAGCAGATGCCGGATTGGTGCCGTGCGCGGAGGAGGGGATGAGACACACTTTGCGATGCGGCTCACTCCGCGAAGCGTGATAGGCGCGGATTGCAAGCAGTCCGGCATATTCGCCTTGCGCGCCGGAATTGGGCTGCAACGACACCGCGTCGTTGCCGGTGATGTCCGCCAGCCATTTTTCCTGGCGATTGAACATCACATGATAGCCGCCGGCTTGTTCTTGGGGCGCGAACGGATGCAGCGATCCAAATTCCGGCCACGTCACCGGAATCATTTCGGTGGTGGCGTTGAGCTTCATGGTGCAGGAGCCGAGCGGGATCATGGCGCGGTCGAGCGCCAGATCGCGATCGGAGAGTTTGCGCATGTAGCGCAGCATCTCGGTCTCGGAACGGTGCGCATGAAACACCGCGTGCGTCAGGAATTTGCCGCTACGTTTCAGGTTGGACGGCAGCGCATCGCGTGCCTCCTTTTCGATGTCCGCGTAGCTCAATTTGCCGCCGAAGGCGCGCCAGACTGCCTCGACAGTTTCCGCCGTCGTGGTCTCATCCAGTGCGATCGAAATCGTTCCGCCGTCAACACGCAGATTGATTGTCTCGCCGGCGGCACGGACGACAATGTCTTTCATCGTTCCTTTGACATCGACGCTTACGGTATCGAAGAAAGCGTCATTCAACGACGCAAAGCCGAGCTTCTTCAATCCTGCCGCCAGCACGGCGGCGCGGCGATGCGCGCCACGCGCGATATGCGTCAATCCTTCGGGGCCATGATAGACCGCATACATCGATGCGATCACCGCGAGCAAAACCTGCGCCGTGCAGATATTCGACGTCGCCTTCTCGCGGCGGATGTGTTGTTCGCGGGTCTGAAGCGCGAGGCGATACGCGGGCTGGCCTCGCGCATCCACCGACAGCCCGACAATGCGTCCGGGCAGTGAACGTTTCAGCGCATCCTTCACCGCCATGTAAGCGGCGTGCGGTCCGCCGTAACCCATCGGCACACCAAATCTCTGCGTCGATCCGATCGCGATATCCGCGCCGAGTTCGCCAGGCGATGCGATCAATGTCAGCGCCAGAATATCGGCAGCGACGATGGCGACGCCACCTTTCGCTTTCAAAGACGCAATCGCCGCGCGCGGATCGCGAATGCCGCCATGTGTGCCGGGATATTGAATCAGCGCGCAAAAAACATCGGCATTTTCCAATTCGCTCATAGGATCGCCGACGATCAGCGACCAGCCGAGCGGTTCCGCACGCGTGCGCAATACCGCAAGCGTCTGTGGATGAACGTCGCGATCGACGAAAAACGATGTCGTCTTGATGCTCGACCCACGCTGCGCCAACGCCATCGCTTCGGCCGCCGCGGTGGCTTCATCGAGCAGCGATGCATTGGCGACGTCGAGACCAGTCAGATCGCAGATCATGGTCTGGAAGTTGAACAGCGCTTCGAGACGCCCCTGACTGATTTCAGGCTGATACGGCGTATAGGCGGTATACCACGCAGGACTTTCGAGAATGTTGCGCTGAATGACCGCCGGCAAAATCGTACCGGAATAGCCTTGCCCGATCAGCGATGTGAAAACCTTATTCTGCGCGGCCAGCTCCCGCATGTGAGCGAGCGCCTGGGTCTCGCTCATCGGAAGAGCGACATCCCCGTTGAGCTTGAGCGGTGCCTTCTGGCGTATTGATGCGGGAAGGGTTTCGCCCATCAGTGCCTCAAGGCTCGATGCGCCGACGGTTTGCAGCATCGCCGCAACGTCACTCGGCGAGGGGCCGATATGACGCCGCGCGAAATCGACAGCAGGCTGGGCGGGTTCGTTGTGTGCGCTCATGTGACGATCCTTAAGCGGTATGCGCCTTGTAGGTGGCTTCATCCATCAACCCGTCGAGGTCTTTCTTGTCGGCGATTTTGATTTTGAAAAACCACGCCTTGCCGCCCGCATCGGAATTCACCAGCGCCGGATCGGAGGTGAGCGCATCGTTGACCGCGACCACTTCGCCCGTGATCGGCGCGTAGACATCGGACGCAGCCTTGACGCTTTCGACCACGGCAGCGGCTTCGCCTTTTTTGAGCGCTCGACCGGTTTTCGGCAGTTCCACGAACACCACATCGCCCAACTGCGACTGCGCGTAATCAGTGACGCCGATGGTGACGACATCGCCGTCGATCTTCAGCCATTCATGGTCCGTGGTGAACAACGTCGTCATGATGAATCCTTTACCGCTTGCGAGTTATCGTTTGTAATTGTGGGGAACGAACGGCGCCGGCGTGACGCGCATCGGTAAACGCTGTCCGCGCACATCTGCAAACACGCTCTTGCCGTCTGCGGCGAAAGATGTCGGCACATAACCCATCGCAACCGGCGCGTTGATGCTCGGACCGAAGCCGCCGGAGGTGACGGTGCCGATTTTCTCTTGCGATGTTTGATCGGCATACAGCGCGGCATTCTCGCGCACCGGTGCGCGACCTTCGGCTCTCAGCCCGACGCGGCGGCGCGACGCGCCCGACGCGAATTGCTTCAGGATTGTCTCAGCGCCGGGAAATCCCCCGGCTCGCGCCCCACCATCGCGGCGGCTCTTTTGCACCGACCATTCCAATGCGCCTTCGACCGGCGTCGTCGTGGTCTCGATGTCGTGACCGTACAGACAAAGCCCTGCTTCAAGCCGCAGACTATCGCGCGCCCCAAGCCCGACCGGCAGCACGGCCGGATCGGACAACAGCGTGGAGGCAAGCCGGTCGATATCCGCAACAGGAACGGAAATCTCAAACCCGTCTTCGCCGGTGTAGCCGGAGCGCGAGACAAAACACTCGATATCGAGCACGCGGTGCGGCCCCGCGTCCATAAATGTCATCGCGGCCATCTTAGGTGAAAACTTCGCCAGGACGTCGACCGCTTTTGGCCCTTGCAGCGCGATCAGCGCGCGTTCCGGCAGAGGCTCGATGACGCAATTGTCCGAGAGGTGCGCGCGAAGGTGCGCCTCATCCTCGGCCTTGCAGGCGGCGTTGACGACGAGAAACAGATGATCGCCAAAATTCGCCACCATTAGATCGTCAAGAATGCCACCCTGATCGTTGGTAAATTGCGCGTAGCGCTGGCGGCCGGGTTTCACCGCGACGATATCCTGCGGCACCAGCCGCTCCAACGCGCGAGCGGCATCTTCGAGCTTGCCGGATTTCGCCGTGAGGGTGATCTGTCCCATATGCGAGACGTCGAACAATCCGGCGCTCATGCGCGTATGCAGATGTTCCTTGAGGACGCCGGCGGCAAATTGCACCGGCATGTCGTAGCCTGCGAACGGCACGATCTTTCCACCGAGCGCGACATGAAGGTCATGCAGCGGAACGCGCTTCATGGCGTTTGGGGACGGAGAATCGGAAGCTGCAAGCATATCTAGGCTCCTGACGATATTCGGGACCGTTCCCGAACATTCGCCGAAGCCCCATCTGTCGCTGTGCCTGAGAGTATTATCCCGTCGGCGGATGCCGCGCCGGACAGCCGGCCGCATCTCTTTCCAGATTTCAGTCAGTCGCGCGGTCCGTTTGCCTGAGAGTTTCCGGGGCGGTTGCTCCTTCGGCGCTGGCCATTTCTCTTTGCATTTGAGACCGGCCAGTCTCTCCCGACGCGACTTAGTTAGATACATAATGAGGAAAACACTGGTTTCGAGCCCCTGTCAACGCGACCGATTGCGTATCAACGGTTCTTGTTGGCAGCCTCGCTAAGGTCGCGCAAACCGCTGATTCACTGCACAGTTTCTGGACATTTCAGCCCTGTTCCGTCTAGAAACACGGCGAGACAAATTGCGCCGCGCGCGACATGACTGCGCCTTGTGCACTCCGAGCGTTTTCCCGCGAAGCGAACCGGTTCGCGCCAGGAAAGGCTCGTTTGGAAATTCACGCGATTGGACGGCGATGAGCGGCGTTAACGAAATCAGATCGGCATTTCTGAATTACTTCGCGAAGAACGGCCACGATATCGTGCCGTCGTCGCCGCTGGTGCCGCGCAACGATCCGACATTGATGTTCACCAATGCGGGCATGGTGCAATTCAAGAATGTCTTCACCGGCAGTGAAAAGCGGCCCTATCAGCGCGCGACCTCGTCCCAGAAATGCGTGCGGGCAGGCGGCAAGCACAACGACCTCGATAACGTCGGCTACACCGCGCGGCATCACACTTTTTTCGAGATGCTCGGTAATTTTTCATTTGGCGATTACTTTAAGGATCGCGCCATCGAACTCGCGTGGAACCTGATCACCAAGGATTATGCGCTTCCCAAGGACAAGCTGCTTGTCACAGTCTATTCGGAAGATGAAGAGGCTGCGAAACTCTGGAAGAAAATCGCCGGACTTCCCGATTCGAAAATCATTCGCATCGCCACGTCGGATAATTTCTGGCAGATGGGCGACACCGGCCCGTGCGGGCCTTGCTCCGAAATCTTTTTCGATCATGGCGACAAGATTCCAGGTGGCCCTCCGGGTTCGCCCGATGAAGACGGCGATCGGTTTATCGAAATCTGGAATCTGGTGTTCATGCAGTTCGACCAG
>JBBRGE010000023.1:0-12126 GCA_038241045.1 Hyphomicrobiales bacterium
TTCAACGCGCGCTGCTGTTCGTAGAATTCGTAATTGCCCGAATACGTCGTCAGCGACCCGCCGTCGATTTCGATGATCTTGGTGACGATGCGATTCATGAATTCGCGATCGTGCGAGGTCATCAGCAACGCGCCATGACAGAGAAGCAGCAGCAGGCGCAATTCGAACGCCAGCAGGCGATGCTGGCCAAGGAAATCAAGTTCATCGAGCGCTTCAAGGCACGCGCCTCGCACGCGGCGCAGGTGCAAAGTCGTGTCAAGAAGCTCGACAAAATCGAGCGCGTCGAGCCGCCGAAGCGCCGCGAAAGCGTGTCGTTCGATTTTCCGCCGGCGCCTCGTTCCGGCGAGGACGTCGTGAGCCTGAAACGCGTCAACAAGGCCTATGGCAATCGCACGATCTATGAGGGTCTGGATTTCCATGTGCGTCGTCTCGAGCGCTGGTGCGTGATGGGAATTAACGGCGCGGGAAAATCCACGCTTTTGAAGCTGATCGCAGGATCGACCGCGCCGGACGATGGCACCGTTGCGGTGGGCGGCAGCGTGAAGATGGGTTATTTCGCGCAGCACGCGATGGATTTGCTCGACGGCGAACGGACTGTGTTCGAGTCGCTGGAGGATTCATTTCCGCAAGCCGGGCAGGGTTCATTGCGCGCGCTCGCGGGCTGCTTTGGATTTTCGGGCGACGACGTGGAGAAAAGATGCCGCGTCCTGTCGGGCGGCGAGAAAGCGCGGCTGGTGATGGCGAAGATGCTGTTTGATCCGCCGAATTTTCTGGTGCTGGACGAGCCGACCAACCATCTGGACATTGCGACGAAGGAAATGCTGATTGCGGCGCTGTCGCAATATCAAGGCACGATGCTGTTCGTGTCGCATGACCGGCATTTTCTGGCAGCGCTCTCTAATCGGGTTCTGGAATTGACGCCCGAGGGCATTCAGCAATATGGCGGCGGCTATACGGAATATGTCGCGCGCACGGGCCACGAAGCGCCGGGCCTTCGCAGCTAGCGCTGCAACCGCGACTGGCGGATGCGTGAAAGTGACGCGCGTCGCCTGCCGCTTTATTTGGCTATTCCAATCCCTTTACCGCTTTGCAGCATGAAGAACCCTATCTGGATACAACCGAATTATTGAAGTAGCCTCGACGCCGAGGGGCCAAATATCTGCTCGATGCATCTGCATTGGGTTTTATGTGGGCCTACTGAGCAAGCGAGTGTGCCTAGCAAGTTGGCGCAAGATGCGAAAAACGGGACCGCTAGAGTCGCTGCGCACCAGGGGGAGGGGTATCGGCAATGCTGGACTTCGTTCAGCAGTTGGTGAGCGGCGTTGCGCTCGGCTGTGTGTATGGGCTGATCGCGCTCGGCTTTGTGCTGGTTTACAAAGCCACTGAAGTTGTCAATTTCGCCCAGGGCGATTTGATGATGCTCGGCGGATTCTTCGCCTTCACCTTCATCGGTCTGCTCGGATTCAATTACTGGATCGGATTCGTCGCCGCCGTCGCCGCGATGGCGCTGTTCGGCATGCTGGCGGAGCGTCTGGTCGTCAGGCCCATCCTTGGGTATCCGCAATTCTCCATCATTATGGCGACCATCGGTCTCGGATTTTTTCTCCGTTCCGTTGCCGGCATGATCTGGGGTACGGACGACCTGAAAATCGAGACGCCGTTCAGCCAGGGCGTCGTGAAACTCGGCTCGCTGGTGCTGGCCTACGATAAATTGTCGGTCATCGCCGCGACCATGATTCTGTGTGGCGTGCTGTATCTGTTTTTCAACAAGACCACGCTCGGCACCGCGATGCGCGCCAGCTCCGAGAACATGCTCGCGGCGTACTACATGGGCATCCCCGTCAAGCGCGTGGTGTCGATCGTGTGGGCGATCAGCGCTGCGGTCGCCACCTGCGCCGGCGTCCTGCTCGCGCCGATCACGTTCATCCATTCCAATGTGGGCTTGGCGCTCGGTCTGAAGGCATTTCCTGCCGCAGTGCTCGGCGGCTTCGGATCGATACCCGGTGCTGTGGTCGGCGGAATCGTGATTGGGGTGATCGAGAGCATGGCGGGGTTCTATCTGCCGCAAGGTTGGAAGGATGTCGCGCCCTACGTCGTGCTGCTCGCGGTGCTGCTGCTGAAGCCTGAAGGCATCTTCGGTCTTCACGTTCGCAAGAAAGTCTGAGGGGCAGGATGCGGTTTCTCTTCAAGACCGATTATGAAGACGACATCCGGCTGTTTCCGCACAGTGGATATCTAGTGTCCTACGGTGCGCTGCTGATCCTTCTGATCGCAGCACCCTTCGTTCTGAGCAGCTATCTGGTTAGCCAGCTCGTGTTCGTGTGCATCTACGCAATCGTCGGCGTCGGGCTGATGATCCTGACCGGATTTACCGGACAGGCGTCGCTCGGCCACGCGGCGTTCCTCGCCATCGGCGCTTACACGACAGCGTATCTGCAAAGCCGGGGCGTTCCGTTCATTGCTTACTTCCTCGCCGCCGGATTACTGACCGGAATCATCGGCGCGATGGTTGGATTCCCGGCGCTCCGGCTGCAGGGCATCTATCTGGTGATCGCGACGATTTCGTTCGCCTTCATCGTCGAGGAAGTGCTGGCGCGATGGGAGCATGTCACCAACGGCAACGAGGGCATGCGGGTTCGCGCGATCCAGATGTTCGGCAACACCATTTCGCGCGACAGCCCCACCTTCTATTACATGTGTCTCGGGCTGTTGATCCTCGTCATCGTGGGCACGCTCAATCTCATGCGTTCGCCGACCGGCCGCGCCTTCGTGGCGATCCGCGACAGCGAGACCGCCGCAAAAAGTATGGGCATTAATATCTCGCTCTACAAGGTGAAGTCGTTTGCGATCAGCGCCGCCATCACCGGATTCGCGGGGTGTCTGTTCGCGCACAAGCTTTCGTTCATCAGCCCGGAAATGTTCACGTTGCAGCTGTCGATCGAATTCATCATGGTGATTATCATCGGCGGCATCTTGAGCCTGCATGGCGCGGTGCTGGGCGCGATCTTCATCGTGATGGTCGATCCGTTTCTGACATTTCTGAAGGATGACATTCCGACTGTGGCGGCAGCCCTCGCGGCCATGTTCGGCGCGGGTGTCGAGCAGGTGGCGGTCGTCCAGAAGAATGTTGCGGCGGTTGCGTCCGCCAACGGCCTGAAGGGCGCGATCTACGGGCTGATTATCATTCTCTTTATTTTGTTTGAGCCTTACGGGCTTTACGGACGCTGGCTGAAGATCAAGCTCTTCTTCCAGCTGTTCCCGCTCTATAAGCGCGCGACGTTCAAGCGGCAGAAGATTTACGTGAAGTCGGAGCGCAACCGGTGAGTTATTTCCGCGCCGATAATCTTTCGCTTCACTTCGGCGGCCTCAAAGCGGTCGATGCCGTTAGCTTCGCGGTGGAGAAGGGTGAGATTTTATCGATCATCGGACCGAACGGCGCGGGCAAGAGTTCGATTTTCAATCTGATTTCCAGACTTTACGATCCGACATCGGGACGATTGTATTTCGAGGATCAGGACATCACCGGCGAGCCGCCATTCGGCATTGCCAAGCTCGGCATTGCGCGCACTTTCCAGAACATCGAGCTGTTCGAGAACGCAACCGTCTTGAGCAATCTTCTTGTTGGGCGGCACCGGCATAGCCGCACAAGTCTGTGGCAGGACATCCTGTTCACGCCGGGCGTGCGCCGCGACGAAAAAGCGCACCGCCGCCGTGTCGAACAGGTCATAGAATTTCTCGACCTCGCGCCGCACCGGGACAAGCTGATCTCGGGACTTCCTTACGGCGTGCGCAAGGTGATCGAACTTGCCCGCGCGCTATGTACCGAGCCGAAGTTGATCCTGCTGGATGAGCCGTCGTCCGGGCTGAACGTCGAGGAAACCGATGACATGTCGTTCTGGATTCGCGACATGAAAAGCGAACTCGGCATCACGGTGCTGATGGTCGAGCACGACATGACGCTGGTCAATCGCGTATCGGATCGCGTCATCGCGTTGAACTACGGCCGCGTGCTGGCGATGGGGACGCCTGCCGAAGTCCAGGCGCATCCCGATGTCGTCGCAGCCTATCTCGGCGCATGAGGACGATGTCATGAGCAGCCCCGACACCATTCTCAAGCTCAGCAACATCGAGAGCTATTACGGGCCGATCATGGCCATTCGTGGCATCAGCCTCGAAGTGCCGCGCGGCAAGATCGTCACACTGCTCGGCGCCAATGGTGCCGGCAAGACCACCGTGCTCAAGACCATCTCGGGCATCCTCGATCCGCAGAAGGGAAGTATCGAATTCAAGGGTCAGCCGATCCAGCGCATGGAAGCGGATCGTATTGTCAGGCTCGGCCTCAGCCATGTGCCGGAAGGGCGCGAGGTGTTTCCGTTTCTCAGCGTGCTTGAGAATTTGATGATGGGTGCTTATCCGCGCAAGGATCGCGACGGCGTCGCGCAGGATATCGAGCGGGTTTATAATTATTTCCCGCGGCTGCGCGAACGCGTCAACCAGCCGGCTGGCCAATTGTCGGGCGGCGAGCAGCAGATGCTGGCGATTGGCCGCGCGCTGATGAATCGTCCGGCACTTCTGTTGCTGGACGAACCTTCGCTCGGCCTGTCGCCCATTCTGGTCAAAGAAATCTTCACCATCATTCGCCGGGTCAACGAGGAACAGGGCATGTCGATTTTGCTGGTAGAGCAGAATGCGAAAGTGGCGCTTGAGACAGCGCACTATGGCTATGTGCTGGAAATCGGACGCGTCGTGATGAACGATACATCGGAGCGACTGATGAAATCGCCGGACATTCAGGAATTCTATCTCGGTGCAAAGGAAGAAGGCGCGAGAGGCGAACGGCGCTGGAAGAAAAAGAAGACTTGGAGATAAAAAAGACTTGGCGATAAAAAGAAGACTTGGCGATAGGAAAACTGGAGATAATGCGACCAGCCTGCGAAGCCGGACGACACGATCCGGCAATTAAATCAAATTGAGGATGCGCAAGATTTAAGACAACGGAGCGAGCAATGGCCAAGCCTGCCGTCATGACCGTCGCGGATACGATTGCGAAAAGCTTTCTGCTGTCTGTGCAGACGCGGGGCGAACGTCCGGCGCTTCGCGAAAAGCATCTTGGCGTCTGGCAATCGACAAGCTGGAACGAGTGGCTTCAGAAATCCAAGGAAATCGCCTACGCGCTGCATGCCGTCGGCTTCCGGCCCGGCGACGTTGCCTCCATCATGGCGAATCCGACGCCCGCATGGGTGTTTGCCGACATCGGCGTGCTGTGCGCGGGCGGGGTGTCCTCCGGAATTTATCCGACCGATTCCGCCACGCAGGTCGAATACCTCGTCAACGATTCCCGCACCAAGGTCATTTTTGTCGAGGACGAGGAGCAACTCGACAAGGTGTTGTCTTGCAGATCGCGATGCCCGACGCTTGAGAAGATCGTGGTCTGTAACATGGAAGGCCTCACAGGCTTCAGCGATGCCGCAACCATGTCGCTCGACGAATTCATGGCGCTCGGCCGCAACCAGATGCAGGGACGCGAAGCCTTGTGGAGCGAGATGATTGAGAGTCGCGGGACCGACGATCTCGCCATTCTGGTTTACACCTCGGGCACGACGGGGCCACCGAAGGGCGCGATGCATTCCAACCGCAGCGTGACGCATCAAATGCGCTATGCGGATTATCTGCTGGTGCCGACCGACGCCGAGGAACGGCTGGTATTCCTTCCGCTGTGCCACGTCGCCGAGCGCATCGGCGGATATTATCTGTCGCTGGCCGTCGGCTCGGTGATGAATTTCGCCGAAAGCCCCGAGACCGTGCCGGACAATCTGCGCGAAGTGCAGCCGACGGCGTTTCTCGCGGTCCCGCGCATCTGGGAAAAATTCTATTCGGCCATCACGATTGCGCTCAAGGATGCCACGCCATTCCAGAAATGGATGTACGCCCGCGCCATCGCTATCGGCCATCGCATGACCGAATACCGGCTCGAGCGCCGCACGCCGCCACTGTCGTTGCGGATTGCCGCGAAGGCCGCCTACTGGCTGGTGTTTCGAAATATCCGCCGCATGCTCGGGCTGGATCGTGTGCGGATCGCATTCACAGGTGCCGCACCGATCGCGCCGGATCTCATTCGCTGGTATCTCGCGCTCGGCATCGACATGCGTGAGGTTTACGGCCAGACGGAAAATTGCGGCGTCGCGACCTTGATGCCGAACGATCACATCAAGCTCGGTTCGGTCGGCAAGGCGGCACCATGGGGCGAAGTCATGATTTGCCCGAAGGGAGAAATTCTGGTCAGAGGCGATTTTCTGTTCATGGGCTATCTCAATCAACCGGAGAAAACCGCCGAGACCATCGACGCGCAGGGCTGGCTGCACACCGGCGATGTCGGCTCGATCGACAATGAGGGCTTCGTCAAGATCACCGACCGGATGAAGGACATCATCATCACGTCCGGGGGTAAGAACATCACGCCATCCGAGATTGAAAACCAGCTCAAATTCTCGCCCTACATTTCCGACGCGGTGGTGATCGGCGACAAGCGGCCGTTCCTCACCTGTCTTGTGATGATCGATCAGGAGAACGTCGAGAAGTTCGCGCAGGATTACGACATCCCCTTCACCAATTATGCCAGCCTGTGTCGCGCGCCGGAAATCCAGGACCTCATCAAGTCCGAGATCGAAGTTGTGAATGTGAATTTTGCGCGGGTAGAGACGATCAAGAAATTTCACCTGATCGAGCGGCAACTCACGCCCGAGGATGAGGAACTGACACCCACCATGAAACTGAAACGCAGTTTCGTGAATAAATCCTATGCGGGCGAAATCGACGCGATGTACGGCGTCAAGGTGCCGGCATAGTTTCGAGAGCGACGAGGACACTACTTTTTTCGCGGACCCCGAAAGGGCCGTTCAACAGCGAAGGTACAAAGGCCCCCGCCTTCGCGCAATATGGGCCAATGGAGAGGAGATCGACATGTCGAAATCGTTTAAGGCGTTAGGCCTTGCGGTGGGTGCCCTTGCGGTGACCCAACTGCCGGCTTTCGCGCAAACCAAAGTCACCAACAACGGAATCTCGGCGACCGAAATCGTGATCGGCACCCATCAGGATTTGTCCGGGCCGATCAAGTTTTGGGGCGTGCCGGTGTCCAACGGCATGAAGATGGCAGCCGATGAGTTGAATGCTGCGGGCGGCGTCAACGGCCGCAAGATCAAGCTGGTTCTCGAGGACAGCGGATACGATCCGAAGCGCGCGGTGCTGGCTTCGCAGAAGATGATCGAAAAGGACAATGTGTTCGCCATGGTCGGTCCGATGGGTTCGCCCACGGTCCTGGCGGCGCAGGACATCCTGTTCGACGCGGGTGTGCTGCAGCTGTTCCCGCTGACAGCCGCCGAATTCAGCTACAAGTTCGACGCGGCGAAACCACAAGAGCGGCTGAAGTTCAACAACCTGCTGCCCTATGTCGAGAGCACGCGGGCGGCCGTCAAGCACTTGATGAATGAAAAGAAGCTCACCAAGCCCTGCATCATGCATCAGGACGATGAGTACGGAAAAAACGTGCTCGATGGATTCACGCAGCAAGTGACGGCAATGAAGATGACGCCGGCGTCGGTCACGAGCTATAAACGCGGTTCGTCAGATTTCAGCGCGCAGGTCGCTAAAATGAAGGCGGACGGCTGCGATCTCGTTGTTCTCGGCACCGTCATTCGTGAAACCATCGGCGCGATGGGCGAGGCCAAGAAGCTCGGCTGGGACGTCACGTTCCTCGGAGCGACGCCGACAAACGTGCTGGAAATTCCGGCGCTCGGCAAGGAAGTGGTTGAGGGTCTCTATGCGGCATCCGGCTTCGAAATCCCTTACGAAGACACCGCGAAGGGAAAAGTGAAGGACTGGCTCGCCAGCTACAAAAAAGCGTTCGGCTCCGATGCCAACACGCAGGCGATCATCGGTTACAACGCCGTTATGACTTTTGCCTTCTATGCCAACAAGGCGGGCAAAGATCTGACCGGCGCGAAGATGCTCGATGCGCTTGAATCTGGCGCTGTGTTCCAGGATATCTTCAGTTCACCGCCGACCAAGTTCTCGAAAACAAATCACCTGGCCAATACGCTGACGCAGGTGCAGCAGATCAAGAACGGACGTTGGGTTCTGACCAAGGACAGCCTCTCGTTCTGATGACAAGAACTGCGTGCGCGGAGCACTTTAGCGCACGCAGTTTGTCCCTTCCACGGTCGCGAATATGCGACTAGCCTGCGGCGAGAGGCGAGCCTATCGCCCGGCCAATCGTGGGAGGACATTTTGGACGCCGCTACCGTTGGCCGCTCGGAGCGGTTTATGCTCATCAACCCCGAGCGCGTTTTCTATGCGGGGCTGCTCGGTAAGCCATCGGAGCGAACGCTTGGCGCGCTTGCGGTGTGCGTTCCGTTATTCGGCACCGCACAAATTGAGATTGCAGATCAAGGCACGCTCTCCGGCGAAATCACGATCGCACCACCGTATGTGCCGCATCGTATCCAAGCGGATTCGCGGACGGTGTTGGCGCTCCTGATTGAACCGGAGTCGGTCACCGACGAGGACATGGTCTGGCTCCAGCGGGAATGCCGCGACCCAATTGCGGTGGGACGTATGGCTGCGCGCATCCGCTGCGCCTATGCGACGCTGGCACCCGGCGGCAATCACGGCTTCAGTTCGGCTGCGTTCGACGATATTTTTCTGGGACGGCCATTGCGCCCGCGCCGACTCGATCCGCGCATCGCCATGATTGTCGCGAAGTTTCAATCCGATCCATCGGCCAGCATTTCGGGAGATGCGTGCGCGAAGTCGGTCAATCTGTCGCTGTCGCGATTCCTTCATCTGTTCAAGGACGAAACCGGCATGAATTTCCGCACCTTCCGTGCCTGGAAACGTGGCCGCAACGTGCTTCATCATGTCAATGTGGAGCGCAATCTTGCGCATTTCGCGCTCGACGCGGGCTACCCGGACTCGACGCATTTTAGCCATTCGCTGAGGCGGATTTACGGGCTGCAACCCAGCGCGATATTTTCCGGATCCCGGCGGCTGCGGATCATTAACGGCAGTTCGGATCTCGCGACGGACGTCATGCCGGTCTAGCGCGTGCCGTAACGCCTTGTTCGATTCCCGCGCGATCCTGCGCCGCAATCGCACGGCGAAATCCGTCGCGCTTCTGAAGGCGATTCCAGTAAGCGCTGACCGCCGGTGGAAACTCCGCCGACAAACCCGTGGACTGCGCAAACATCAGGGCGTAACCCACCGAGATATCGGCGACGGTGAAGCGTCCCGCGCAAAGCCATTCATTCGATCCCGCAATGGCATCGACTGCGCGCAGCCGCGCAAAAAACCAGCGTGCATAGTCTGCGGCAGCCTGCGGGTTCTTGCGTTCGTCCGGTTCGAGCTGCGCGTAGCGGAAATAAATCGTCTGCGGAAACGTCAGCGTGGCTTCGCCGAAGTGCAGCCAGTTCAGATACGCGCCATACGCCGGTTCATCGACGGCGACCGCAAGCGGCGAGGAGCCGAATTTGGTGACAAGGTATTCGCAGATCGCCGCAGACTCCGTCATCCGGGTATCGCCGTCGATCAACAACGGAATGGTGCCGAGCGGATTGAGTTCGAGATACTCGCGCTTGAGAAAGCGCGGCGGGAACGGCAGCATCTTGAGGTCATACGGCAGACCGAGTTCTTCCAGCGTCCAGAGCGGGCGGAACGAACGCGCGCTCGCGCAGTGATAGAGCGTCAGCATATTTATTGCACTCCGGGGAGCGTGCCCATGTATTTGCAGAGCACGCTGAGCATCACTTCGTCGGCACCGCCGCCGATGGAAGTCAGCCGACGGTCGCGGAATGCGCGGCTGACATTGGTCTCATTCATGAAGCCCATGCCGCCCCAATATTGCAGGCAGGCGTCCGGCAATTCACGTCCAAGGCGGCCCGCTTTGAGTTTCGCCATTGTGGCCAGCGGCGTGACGTCTTCTCCGGCAATATAAGCCTCGCAGGCGCGGTAGATCAACGAGCGCAGCAATTCGATCTCGGTCTGCAACTCGGCGAGGCGAAAGTGGATCACTTGGTTGTCGAGCAGCGGTTTTCCGAATGCCTTGCGCTGGCGGGTGTAGTCGATAGTCTCCGCAATGGTTCGTTCATTTGCCTTGAGGCAGGCTGCCGCACCCCATAGCCGTTCTTCCTGAAATTGCAGCATCTGATACGTAAAGCCTTTGCCCTCGTCGCCGATGCGATTGCGTTTGGGTATGCGCACGTCATTGAAGTAAATCTGCGCGGTGTCCGAGCAATGCATCCCGAGCTTGTCGAGCTTGCGGGCGATCTCAACGCCTTTGGTTTTCATCGGCAGGCAAATGAGCGATTTGTTGCGATGAGCCAGACCCTCGCCGGTGTTCGCCAACAGACACATCCAGTCGGCCTGGGTGCCGTTGGTGATCCACATTTTTCCACCGTTGATGATGTAGTCGTCGCCATCGGAGCGCGCGGTGGTTTTGATCGAGGCAACGTCAGAGCCCGCTCCGGGCTCGGAGACGCCGATGCAGGCGACGAAATCGCCGGCGATGGACGGTGCCAGGAATTGTTTTTTCATCTCGTCCGATCCGAACCGCGCCAATGCAGGTGTCGCCATGTCGGTCTGCACACCGATCGCCATCCCGACGCCGCCGGCATTTATGCCGCCCAGTTCTTCCGCCATCACCATCGAATAGCTGTAGTCGAGGCCGCTGCCGCCATACTCGGTCGATTTGCAAAGACCGAGCAGGCCGAGATTACCGAGCTTCTTGAACACGTCATGCGCGGGAAAAATTCCGTCGCGCTCCCAGTCATCGACGAATGGATTGATTTCGGTCTTGATGACCTGCTGCAGCGTGCGGCGAAGGGCATCGTGCTCGGGCGTGAATCGCATTTGGTTTCCTGAAGCCTTTAATAGGATTGGATTGTCAAAGTCCCATCTGGCGGCTTGCCAGATCTTTCATGATTTCCTCGGTGCCGCCGCCGATGGCGTTGACCTTCACCTCGCGATAGATGCGCTCGACCTTCGGCCCGCGCATGTAACCGGCGCCGCCGAAAATCTGCACAGCTTCGGAGGCGCAGAACGCCATTGTCTGCGTCGCCTGATTCTTGCACATGCAAACTTCCGCGACGGGATTTTCGCCCTGTTCGAGCCGCCAGATCAGCATTTCCAGCATGGCCTGCGTCGCGGCCACGCGCTGCGCCATATCGACGATCTTGTGGCGGATGACCTGATGCTCGGTCAGTCGCTTGCCGAAGGTCTGGCGCTCGCGCGCATAGGCGATGGCTTCATCCAGACAGACGCGCGCGAAACCGGCGCATCCGGCCGCCATTCCCAGCCGTTCGCTGTTGAAGTTCTTCATGATGATCTTGAAGCCGGCATTCTCCTGCCCGATCAGGTTGCCAACCGGCACGCGGCAGTTATCGAAATGAAGCGTCGCGGTGTCGGACGCCCACCAGCCCATTTTTTTCAGCGGCGTGCGCGAGAAGCCGGGCGTTTCACGCTCTATCAGTAGGAGACTAACTCCGCCCGCCGCGCCTGCGCCGGTGCGCACGGCGACTGTGGTGTAGTCCGCGCGCATCCCCGACGTGATGAAAGTCTTTTCGCCGTTGACGATGTAGTGGTCGCCGTCGCGCCTTGCGGTCGTTTTGAGATTGGCCACATCCGAGCCGCCGCCGGGTTCTGTAATCGCCAGTGCGGAAATTTTTTCGCCGCGCAGGATTTCAGGCAGCACGCGTGCTTTCAGTTCATCCGAGCCGCCATAGACGATGGGTGGCGCGCCGATGGTGTGGCTTTTGAGGCTGGCGCTGACGCCGCCGGAGCCTGCGCGTGACAATTCCTGTGCGGCGATCATCGACATGAAACGGTCGCACGGCGTGCCGCCATATTGTTCCGGAAAACCCATTCCGAGAATACCAAGGCGACCCGCCTTCACATAAAGCTCGCGCGGAAACTCGCCGGCCTCATCCCACTGTGCTGCGAAAGGTTCGATTTCCTTGGTCACGAAGCGCCGCATCATGTCCCGGAACGCCTCGTGGTCCGGGGTCAGAAACGGGCTTGCTGCGGGTTTGGCGATCCGTTCCAGGGCGTTCATCGCGATGCTCCTTGCCGACGAATTAT
>JBBRGE010000024.1:0-12035 GCA_038241045.1 Hyphomicrobiales bacterium
GCCCTGTTTGAGAAAGCCGGTCTCGTCGATCACCAGCACCGCATCGTCATCCGCCAAATGCTCAATGACATAGCCGCGCACGATATCGCGCAGGGCATCAGCATCCCAATCCCCACGCCCCAGGATCGCCTGCTGCCGCCATGGGCCGGGATCGCCGGCCGCCTCCGCGCGCATCCAACCTGTCTTGCGCTGCTCATCGCCGAGCAGACCCTCCAGGAACAGGCCGGCATTCGTCGCAACACGCTCTTGCGTGAACAACTGACGTATCCGTTTCTTGATCTCTCGAAGCGACGCCGCCCACAACGCAAGCGTCTCTTCAATCGACGCTGCCCGCGTCCACGACATCCGAATCATGGTTACCCATGGATTCAGAACTTCACAAACAATGCAACTGTAATGCTAGAGGAAGCATGCAAGGCGCTTCCGAACGGCGACAATCACGAAACGCGCAATTATGTTGCCGAACGGTTGCTTACGGCTTGCGAACGCGGCGTGACACCTTCAGTGGATCAGGCTGAGGCGGGTCGAGCGTTGAAAGAGATTCAGGGGCGACTTTGAGCCTCGCGCTCTAACGGCCACCTGATCGCGACCACGATAGCATCCAGCACAAAGGCCATTAGGGCCATTAGCTGAAACCGCGTCACCATCGCTTAGTGAAAACCCCGCTCGGGGGGCACCGGAGCGGGGTTCACTTTTATCGACAGGTAGCTGGAGAGGTTGGCTCCCAATTCTGTCGATATACAGTGAAGATAATATTTAATCGAAAGTTAGGCAAGAAGAATTTGGCGGGGCTAAGCGCCGGTAACCAAGTGGGGCATGTTCAAGCATTCATCCCGGTTTCCCGTGCTGCTTCGGCGTATTTGATAGCGACGATGGCTTGGACGTGCTCATTGCATCAACCCCCGCGCGGCGCCAGTGCCGAACATCGTTCAGCGCGGCCAGCCTAAAAGCGCTGCCTGAAAGGCCGCGCTCAGGGGGATTGATCGTTCAATTCCTTCATTTGCCGGTCGATCCGCATTCTGATCTTTCGTTCCGCCAAAAGCTTCAGGTTGGCCTCGATTGATCCCGTAATGACCTTTTTGCCGATCCTGAAGCTGTATCGCCAAAACCGCCCGTCCGCTGTCCGGACCACCTTCCCCTCGATGCCACGATAATCCGAGCGGCCACGGTTCGCTCAAAACGAGGACAATCAAAAGCGTAGCGTGATCAGAAATACCCGGAATGCGGGTACGAGACAAGAACGCACGGTGATCAAAAAGTTCCATCGTGAAATCGGCGCCGGCGGTATCGCAGGTTCGGAGCCTGCTCCCCGCTCTTGATGCACGGCGAAATCGCTCGGCGACATCCAAGGTCGCGTCGCGTTGCATCTCCAAGAATGCGACCCGTATCGCCATGCCCGGGCACTCATAGCTTGCTTGATCGTCTATTCGATCCCCCAAAGCCATGAAGGAGAGATTTTCACACCAAATGGGTTTCGCGCTGGCATTGATCATAAAATCGCAGGACGGACCAACAGAAATTGCGTTAAAGCGGATTTGGTCTCGTATAGGATGCAGAGGCACCGAACCGCACGGCGGTCAATGTATCTCTCATAAATAGTGTTGGGGCCACCAGTTGCAGCAAAATGTGCGGGGTGAGAAATATCGCGCTGAAATTGATGGGTTGCGCGCTCTCGCGGTGAGCGCGGTTATCATAAACCATCTACGAAGCCAATGGCTGCCAAGCGGCCATTTCGGAGTTGATATATTTTTTGTAATGTCCGGCTTCGTTATTACGCAGTCGCTCTATGTCCACCATTCATCTTCCTTCGCAGAGCTTTACGTAGGTTTTCTCGCGAGGCGAATGCGGCGATTAGCGCCCGCACTTTTGTTATGTGTCGCGGTAACCGGGGTAGCGGTTTATTTAATCGTTCCGGTTCCCCGTGACTCGCTTCAGAATGGACAATTCGCACTGTTTGGACTGTCTAATTTATTTTTGTATTTCCGGCACATCGATTACTTTACGCCGAGTCGCGACCTCGACGTCTTTTTGCACACATGGTCTTTAGGGGTCGAGGAGCAATTCTATGTCTTTTTACCGGGCATATTCTGGCTGAGCGGAGCAGCTCACGGCGGAAGCCGACTGTTCGCTGTTGTAATCGCGACGTTGGGCGCTCTATCGCTTATCGCAAACATCGCCTTTGGTCTCGTCGATCCACTTGCGACGTTCTATCTAATGCCATTTCGATTTTGGGAATTGGGGGCAGGCGTCCTTCTATTCGCCTTGAATAGCCAATCTGGAGTGCGCGGGACCTTAGGAGGTTCTTTCACGGCAGCTATTGCATTACCCCTGCTGATCGCCTCGCTCTTCGTGCAACCCGATAAGCTTGGCCTGGTGCAGTGTTCAGTCGTAATCCTGACGACGATTGCAATCGGGACTATTCGTTCGAACGCGATAGTTTTGGCGATCTTCAGTAATCGCGTGGTCGTCTTTGTCGGCTTGATCTCCTACCCCCTTTATCTTTGGCATTGGAGCATCATCAGCCTGTCGCGCTGGGCCGATTTGAACGAACACGGCTGGACGGTCCCATTACAGCTCGCGCTAATTCTTCTCTTGTCGATTGTGACTTATCGTTACTGCGAAAGGCCACTACGACATGCAAAGATCTTGATGCCAAGCTGGCGAGCGATCGGCGTGTTTAGTGTCAGCTTGGTATGCTTTGCGATAGCGTTGGGGCAGCTCGGGCACGTCAAGTCGCTCTTCGGCGTGCGGTCGGCAGCTGTTAGATTGGCCGAATGGACTGCGCAGCCATTTGTTCCACTGGCGGGCTCTGGCCTCAGTTTCGAAACAACTTGCGTGGTCGACGGCGATGTCCGCCCCCTAAGAAACAACACGTTCGATCTGTGCACGGCTTTACCGCAGAAGCCGAATGAACAGATGATTTGGGCGTTGGGCGATAGTCACGCCGGACACTTCCAAGCAATGCTATCGATGTTGCATAACAAGACAGGAATTGGGGTACATTTAATAGAAACGCCCGGGGTTGCCTTTCCGATGTTGCCTGGCAAGCTATTCGAGCCGCGGCAACGCATCGCTGAAACTATCTTTCAGAAGCTAAAACCCGGCGATATCGTATTGATTGGCAGACTATTTCTAAGTCGATCGGACAATGACCTGTTCGAAGATGTCTTTGACTGGTCAATCGAACTTGTTCAACTTGCCAAACAACTGCGAGCGCGCAACGTAGATATTGTTGTTGTAGGTCCGCCGCCAATGTTTCGGTTTAACACGTTGCTCTCCTGTTGGAGTTCGCAAAATGATGGATCGGCATGCCTGATCGACAGAACAGCAGCCGAAAAGCGAGCCGATCAGGCAATGCAAGTTCTTCGTTCCGCGGCTGCCCAGAGCGATAACATCTTTATTTTCGATCCATTCGAAACGCTGTGCCCGGCCGGTGCGATGACTTGCTCTCCGGTGAAAAATGGGAGGGCGATCTATCGCGATAAAGATCATCTCAACAGCCTTGGCGCGGAAGAACTTGCACATCCTTTCTACGCGTTTCTGAAGGCGAACAGTTTGATCGTACCAGGTGAATGGAAGTAACGTCGACGGGGCCTGGGATTGAAAAGCACGTCTTTTCACGTGCATTTTCGCTCTTAGCTCAAGCGTTGAATTATCTTTGTGGGTCAGTTCGAGCGATTGCTGCTTGGGTGCGCCAATCAAGATACCTACCAAGAGTCGGGCGCCCTTGGTATTCGTCGTAGCCTCATTTAAACAGACGCCGAACAACAACCATTTTCTATAGCGCTTCGCCCGAGGAAATCTTCCATGCACTACAGAGCCGATATTGATGGCCTTAGAGCCGTCGCGGTCCTGAGCGTTGTCTCGTTTCACCTCAAGTTCGGTGCATCGGGGGGCTTCGTAGGCGTCGATGTTTTCTTCGTCATATCGGGCTATCTCATCTCGAAGATTATTTTCAGCGAGGTGCGGGATGGTACGTTCTCGATTGTCAAATTCTACGAGCGCCGCGCGCGTCGAATCTTGCCCGCGCTGACGGCGACCATCCTAGTCAGCTATTTGGTCGGTTTGCGCGCTCTTTATCCGAATGAGCTTGTGGCGTTTTCCAAATCGGCTCTTGCCGCGATCCTGTTTGTGGCAAACATTCATTTCTTCACTATCAGCGACTATTTCGCACCCACGGCCAATACCGTGCCGTTGCTCCATCTCTGGTCGCTTGGGATCGAAGAGCAATTCTACATCCTCTTGCCGCTGCTGGCGATTTTTCTCGCGCGCTATTCGATACGCGTGCTGTTCGCCAGTTTGCTTGTAATGGCGGTTGGCTCCGTGTTGGCCTCCGGGCTTGCACTCAAGATAAATCCGACTGCGGCTTTTTATCTCCTGCAGTACCGCGCATTCGAGTTGTTGATCGGCTGTCTGATTGCCCTGACTACTTCCAAGCTGTCCCCACATAAGCTCCTCGCCGAGACCGCCGCTGCCGCGGGGGCAATCAGTCTAACGTTGGCAATATTGCTATTTGGACCGCAAACGCCATTCCCGGGCGCTGCTGCTTTGCTGCCGTGCGGGGGGGCGGCGCTCATCATCTGGTCCGGTCAGTTCGTTCAGACAACAGTCTCGCGACTGTTGGGATCGAGTCCGGTCGTCTATGTAGGCAAGATCTCGTATTCGCTCTATCTCGTTCATTGGCCGGCAATCGTTTTGGGATCTCGCTTTTTTCCCGACGCTTCGCCAATCGCCTTTGAAATCGGCGTGATTTGTGGCTCGTTGATATTGGCTGCGCTGAGCTACCACTTCATAGAGCAACCTTTCCGACAAAAACGAAGCACGACTGGATCTCTTCGTGTCTTAAGCGCCGCAGCGCTTTCCATTTGCGCCGTTGCTTGCCTGTCAGGGGTCACCATTTTTGAGAGAGGATTTGCCCGGCCGTCCGAGAAGCAAGTTCAAGACGTTTTGGCCTATCTCTCCTACGATTACAGAAAAGTCTATCGGTCGCGAGAATGCTTCCTCGATCCCGATCAGGATTTCACCGAGGCGGACGTATCCAAATGTCTGCCGGAAGGGCCGGGGACCTTGGCGATGCTATGGGGAGACAGCCATGCCATCGATTTATATCCTGGCCTGCAAGTGTCCATGGCGAAGAATGGCTACTCTCTTGGAGTTTTGACCGCTTCAGCCTGCGCACCGATCATCGGATATTCGATTGCTGGTCGTCCTAAATGCCCGTCATTCAACGATCACGCTCTACCAACGATTCTTTCGGTTGGCCCCAAGGTCGTTATTCTGTCTGCAAGCTGGATCCTTTCAGATCAGACCATGGATCAACTGGACGCCACGGTTGAACGCCTTACCTTGCAAGGCATGAAGGTAATCATACTAGGGCAAAGTCCGGGCTTTAAGGAGCCGGTTCCCAGAACGATTGCGAACCGGTTGCTCAGTGGTAACCCAAACATGTGGATTACGGAGGCGGGTCTCGATCTCTCCCGTGCCCAATCGGATGAGATCATCTCGTCTCGTTTTCGGGGACGCGCGAATGTTAAATTTATTTCGATGATGCAGCTGATCTGCCCTCAACTCCAATGCGCACTCGTTACCGATGACGGCACGCCGACGTACTGGGACTCAGAGCATTTCACCGAAAAAGGCTCGCAAATGATTGCGGACAAATTAGCGTCGGCAATCTTGCGATAGAAGCGTGCGATCGTTCGCCCGCTGTGAGCTTTCACGTCGATAAGGAGCTTCAACTCTTGCGAGTAAAAATCGGAGTGCTTCTCAGTCCCGAAATTCCACTGTCGTCACCGAGGAGTTCTGACCAATGCTTTTAGACTAGGAACGCCGAACTATCGAGCGCGATACCTTGAACGAGCTTCGCATCGACCAGCCCATGGTTTTCAGAGCTGACTGCGAAGCCTTGAAGAACTGCGCCAACTGAGGTGCCCGCGTTCAGCTGATTTACCCAAAAGAACTCGCCAGCCTGATCGGGAAGACGTCCGAGGACGTTGAGATAGAATAGATCGACGATGTGTGCGTTTGTAGGATTTGCACCGTAGACCGCCTTAAATTCAGAAGAATTGACGAAACCTTGTGCGATAATCTGGATATTGACACCTAAATCCAGCTGATGCGTCCAAAAAGATAGACCGGCCTTATCGGGCGTTCGGTTGAACGCGGCCTGATAGAGGCGATAAGCATTTCCCGCGTCGCCTTGGATGTCGAATGCAATCACGCCATCGCTGAATTGAACGCGCTGGATGTTCGTAAGTGTATCCTGGCCTTCGTTGCTGCTCACCACGGTGAAGTCGGGCGTTACGCTCACGGTTGCGGAGTTAATGGAGGCGTGAATGACGACCTGCTCAAAGCCGGTTCCACCCTTGATGGTATCGAAGCCGCCATTCGGGATGAATACGTCATTGCCGGTATACCCGACAAGGGTATCGTTTCCGGTCGAGCCTGTGATGGTATTACTGCCGCCCAATGCCAGCTGCAGTAATGCCTGCACCTGATTGTTCAGGATAAAGTTGCCGGCGGCGTTCGCATCTACCGACAGTCCCGAAATTTGAACATCGAGAACCGGTCCACGTCCGTTGGTTGAATTCGTATATTCCTCGATATTGGTGACCGTTCCAAAGACCTGGGTGCCGCCGTAGGTGAAGTTTCCCTCAATGGTGTCGGTATGCACGTTGTCGCTGAGGGTAATTTGGGAAGCGGTGGCCCCAACCAACGACAACCCGGAAAAGGAAAGGTTGGACATGTCGGTAGGGCTGAAAAATGTGACGGTAGCCATTGAATTACTCCAACTGTAAAATACAGCTGAGCCTAGCCATCAAGTTAGGTTCCCGCAACCGGTCAATGTGTGCGGAGTTACCAGGCGACCGTTAAAATAGGCTGTCTGGGCTTTGGCTGCTTGCTCATCCAAGCGGCCTTTTTTAAGGGAGGAAATGATCCGTGCCAGCGATTATTCAAGCCGACCACCGGCCGGTATTTCGCAATCGAGAAGCTGCTCTTGCACAATCAAGACAATCTCTGCGTCCTGCTTGGCTGCTGGGTCGTTTGGCTGTGACTGGCGGGCTGAAATAATTCGGCCGCCGAACCGCTCTGGAAAGAACAATTCGACGGCCTTTGTCGCGGTTTTGATCAGCCGGTTTAGTGCATGATTTTACTGCGACGAGGTCACCGTACTCGTACGTAAAAACCGTGCAACGCAAGGCGTGCGTTAAGCTTATTACCCGCGAAAAAGGTTAAATCTGGAACTCGAAGGGCAGTGCGTGTTTTGCGCTTAGTAAGGCTGGCCGCCGGCCGTCCCGTGTGAGGTGGTCGCCCGGCGGCCAGGATCGTCGTCGCGATCACGGCAAGTTTATACTACTCAAATTTGCGATCCGAAGGGAAGCGGATTCCGCGGATTTAGGTTGCCGGAAGCAAGCATCGACGTGCGTGCGTCGAAATCTGGCTTCGTACAGCAGACTTCAAACTCCAACAGCAGAAGATCTGCCAAACTAAAATAGACGGCCCGGGCTGCGTCCAGTGCGGCAGCCGAACCTGACCGCTTCAAAACCGTCCGGCAAAACGAAGGCGGGTTCGTCCATCCATAACAGTACGAGAACAATGGACATGGGTCGCGTCCGGCGCGAGCACTGTCGGTTGGCGGTCTAACGCGCCCGCTTGATTTCTGTCGCCAGACTAATCCCGCGGTGACCGCAGGCTTCGCATTTTAAACTCGCCGCGGATGCGCGACGTGTCCGCGATCTTGATGTCGGCGCCGCAGCGGCCGCAGATCACGGTGCCGGGTATCGGCTTGGTTTCCATCTTGGCCATCGGGATACGATTAAGCGGCCAATCGTAAATCAATAATAAACGAGTTGGTTCTCTAGCAATTGTCCTCTCAAAATCTCGGACAACTCAGTGACCTGCAGCCGTCTCTGGCTGCTGTGCTGCGCGCGGATCGCCATGACGTCCTCGAACATGCCGGCTTGCAAACCGTAGCCTTAGCGATATGGGCTGCGGTGCAAGGCGTCTTGTGCCATCACACCTGCGGTCCACTGTCGGGCGATCTCGCCGACATCAATGTCCTGGTCGACGGTCGTCCGGATCTCGGTGGCCCGCTTTGTAACCTCGGCCGTTCGGCAAGGTCTCCATGATCGCCGCGGGCAAGGGCTGGCACGCCGGTACCTGCAATTGGCTGGGCTTCAAGGACGGCAACTCGCACCTGATTGGCATCGCGGCGGAGAATACCGGCGAGATCAGAGGTGCGCGCCGAAGGGCGGCCCGGCGGACGGCCACCGGGCCTGACTGAGCCAGTCTGGGGTAGGTGGGTTGATCGGCCCAGCTGTTGCTAACGTTACAATACAATCATTTATAAAGGATTCATTGCAGATCCGGACCGCTCTCGCGGTGCTGCGCCCGCCTGCATCACGCTTCCGGCTGCGCATCCGAAACCTGCATCGTCAGCCAATGCTGCATTGGCGACGGTTACAATGACGGCCCAGTCGCATGGCGTGGCTCTGAGTGCTTTGATACGCATGCAACCTCGCCATACGACACGTACACTGAACGCGGCCCTCCAATTCGCGGGGGACGATCACAAACCGGTCTAACGGCAAGTCGATTTCGGCGATCGTGACCCATTCATCCGCGGCTGCTATGTCGATCTCAGCCGTTCGGGGGCCAATGCGATCGACATCGCGCGAGGGTGTCTGATGTGAGCCTGATCGCGCAAGCTCATCGACGCGGCTTCATCGCCTGTTGCTGCTGGTGCTCGCGATGTAGGCCGGCGAGGTTATCGCGTGGCGTCGATGGGAGCAGAATCGGCGGTGCCAGCGATGAGTTCTCCGGTGTATCCGTAAAAATACCGAGAACACGGACAGCAAACGGAACGCATTCAGAACATAGCGTGTCCGTAGCACGCGAATTGAAACGCTTTCGTGTTTTTAGAACGCAAACCGGCGCTGCCGCTACGGAACTAGGCCAATTGGGCCAATTAGTTGATGTTAAGGCGTCGTTCGGCGGCGTGCCCTTTAAGCAGTGCGTAAGGGCGGCCGCTTATATTCAGCGGAAATTTTACACATTTTGACATCCGGTGACGCATTGAAAGCGCCCACAAACAAGAGACACGGCCAGCGCGTCGAATTTGAACGTGGTTTCCCTGTCGTGATAATGGCGATTGACGGAACGTGGCAGCGCGAGTGCCTGATGCTTGATGCTTCCGAAACCGGTGCAAAGCTTAGTTTAGGGCAGGGATCGTTGAAGGGCTTAGAGCTAAAAGAGTTTTTCCTGTTGCTTAGTACTGTCGGAAGCGCCTTCCGACGATGCGAATTAGCATGGGTCAATGGCGAGCAGTTCGGCGCGCAGTTCGTGCAGCAGACGAAGCAGTCGGCGAAAGTGCGGCCAGTTCGCCAAATCGGCACGATAGATATATGAGCGAAGATCTTTTCAAACATCTTTCGCGAAGGGTGCCCGTTGTTTTCGTCTGTCAGGATTGCGCTATTGTATATGAGGCTGATCAATGCCCGTCTTCTGAAGCGGGGCACGGCCAATTCGAATGCGCCGGCTGCGGGACTGAAGTTTTCCGGTGGTCTGGCCAATGGGTTTACACGGGCTGGCGTCCTTACAAATCACCCAGCCGCGTAGAACGTCGCCCGCTTAGGCGCAGACGTTCAAAGCACCGCAAATCATCTAACGGTCACAACGAAAAACCGTGAGGGATGAGGCCCGACGTTCGTCGGCGCATCGCGTCGCGTCCTCCAAGCCAGCCCGTGGCGGCGCGGGTTTTTGTTTTGCTAACTACCGAATGCCCAGCGAACGGCAATCATGCTGGCAACACCAACGAACACAGTCACCCCGCACGCGAACAAAACCCGTGCGAGGTGCTGTACAAAGCTCAAATCCTTCAGATGTTCGCTCATTGTCTTTTTTGTCGCGTTGACACGTCGCTGACGTTTATTGAGGTTCGTCGCCTTGCACATGTTTCTAATTCGGAAGCTATGCGGGCACTCAAGGCGTCTTAAGGGGATACGAGCAATTGCGGCCCTTTTTTTGTTCGGGCGATGAGTCGCGCATGAGGCTCGCTCAATTTTTAATGTTTCGGCAGCTATGGGGAACGGCCCGTTCTCACCTTCATGGTTTCCGCCACCCGCACTTCGTGCAACATCGTGACCAGGCTTTCCAGTTTACCAGCCAAGACCGAACATTGTTGGGCAATCGAGTTTATTTGGTCTGCGTTCAAGCTGTACGAAGGGCCGTCCGGCGGTTCGGCATCAAAAATGCGACGCAGCGGCTCCCAGACGAAAGTCGTGCCACCAAGCTGGTGGACGCCGCCACGATGAATTTCCGCCAGTCTCAGCCGTAAGCCGTCCGCCTCGGCCGCAATGATTCGATAGCTTGAGGCGGCTTGCTCAGTCCTGCTCTCCAAACGGTTATCACCCCGTTCAGCGGCCAATTTTGCGCAGATCTTGAGCATTTTCAGAACGGCCCGATCGATCATTCGAAGGCGAGTCTCGGCCGTTTCGACCAAATCGTAGGCAGCGATAGCTACGTCGCGGCTCAGAAACTCCTTCTGGGCGAAAGTGGATCCCGCCACACAGACCGAAAATACCGTTACAAGCTGATTTTCGACCTGCGCCCACTCAGCAAAAGTGTGACCAATCGATTGAAATAGCTCGTCTTTCGACAAGTCTCCTGTTTGCGCAACATTGACTTGGGTTGTCCCTGAATTCATGGTGTTAAACTCATTAGATGCCCGAAAAACAGCGATTCGGGATCGAACTCCGCCATTTTGTCAATGACGAACTTGAGTTGATCACCAAATAAATTCGCCTGTACAGTAAAATTAAATGTTGCCTTGGGTTTTCTTTCGACGGTAGAGAACACTGCGTGTGAACATCGCACCTAGATGCAACTTTCCGGAGAAGACCGAACATGGCATTCCCTCCCTCAACCGCTCTCGACTTCGTCGAAGAAGACTACATTGGATTCTACAATCGTGCTGGCGACGCGCCGGGCGCGAACTTTTGGATCAACCAGCTCAACACCAACTCTAAGCTTGGCGTCGCTGTCGGCTTCGCGGTTTCGAGCGAATCGCTCGCGATCTATCCGTACCTGTCCGCCCCGAACGTAATTGCCCCGCAGACTTACATCGATCAGATCTATTCGAACGTGTTTGGTCGCGTTGCGGATCCGGCTGGCGAAACCTTCTGGGTCAACCGCCTCGCCGCGCTGAACAGCTTCTTCTCCAATGCTGACGGTTCTGTGAACCAGGCGAACCTGCAGTCGTTCGCGCCGGGGACGGACCTGGGCCGTTACGGCTCCACCCTTACCCAGAGCGGCAAGTTTGTCGCGGCTACTGAAGTGCTCACCGAAATGCTGAATTCGGTGAACCTGCAGACCGGCACGCCCGACGCGAACCTGATGGCGAACCGGATCACGGTTGCCGAGGACTATACGCAGCGCACTGGCAACTCGAACACGCCGTACTCGCAGGCTTCGTCGAAGGCCGTTATTGCCGCGACAACCAGCGATGCTGCTACGGTTCCGGTGGCTGAGGCATTGACGACTGCCTACATCGCGGGGACAAATCCCGGAGGCACAGGCCAGACGTTCACCCTGACGACGAGTGCGGATTCTATCCCCGGCTTGGTCGGTTCGTTGGGTACCACCAGCACTGCTGGTAATGACACCATCAACGGTGTTGTTGACACGGCTGCTGCTCCCAACCAGACGACCGCATCGGTCATCGATTCGGTTAACGGGGGTACAGGCATCAATACGCTGTCTCTCAAGGTTATTGGTGGGGTCGCGGTTAACCTCGATGGTAGCAAGCTGCCTACTCTGAGCAATGTTCAGAAGGTTGCGATTCAGGCAATTGCAACCGCTGTGACGGTCGACGACAGTGCGGTCCCGGGCGCAACGGAAGTTGATCTTGTCAACACAACCGACGCTTCGAAGCTGACAGTCACGAACATGGTGGCCAACGGCACCATCGGGATTGCCGGTGTGACGGGCGGTAGTGTGGTCACTGTCAACACCAAGGCTGGTCTCACGGCCACAAC
>JBBRGE010000025.1:0-11746 GCA_038241045.1 Hyphomicrobiales bacterium
ATTGCGAGGAGCGTAGCGACGAAGCAATCCAGTTCTTGCGTGGAAAGCCTTTGGTGCTGGATTGCTTCGCTTCGCTCGCAATGACGGCAAGGTAAATGTGGATCACCGGGACGAGCCCGGTGATGACAATCAAAATAGAAAACAAAACCGAGGAAACCAAAATGCCTGAGATCACAGTGAACATGGCGAACGGCCGCACCGACGAGCAGAAGGCCGGCATGATGCGCGACATCACGCAGGCGCTGGTAAAAAATCTCGGCGTCGATGCCGAAATGGTCGTGATCCAGATCAACGAAGCGCCGCTGTCGCACAAGATGAAGGGCGGCAAGACTTTTATCGAGCGCAAGGCCGCCGCGAAGTAGCGTCTCGCGATGAACATGCTTGATAAAGTCGCTGTCGGCTTGACCGGCGAGAAGATCGTCACGGTCACGCACGACATGACGGTTCAGCATTTTCTCGGTTCCATGCCGGCGGTCTATGCGACGCCGATCATGATCCTGCACATGGAGATGGTCTCAACCGCGTCCATCGCAGAGCTCATGCCGGAAGGATATGTCAGCGTCGGCATGGAAGTGAATGTCAAACACCTTGCCGCAACGGCGGTTGGACGCGAGGTTCGTCTCAGCTCGCGCGTGATCGAAGCCTCGTCGAAAAGCGTGACGTTCGCGGTTCAAGCCTGGGACGGCGACCGCAAGATCGGCGAAGGCACCCATCGCCGTGGCGTCGTAGCCACAGCGGCGTTCGAAAAGCGTTTCGGTGTGAGTTGATGCGCGAGCGGCGATGTCACGAATTTCTGAAAGTCGCGGCCGGGGTCCGGCTTTCGCCGTTCCGGGAAAATGCTACAGTTATTCACATCGGCGCACGATGAGGATCCAATGAAGGCAATTCTAAGCGCAATGCTTTTGACGCTGCTGGTCAATCCGGCTTTCGCGCAGGGCAAGGGTCCTCCAAGTGGCGACAACGGCAAATCCGCGAAGGCCGCTGCCGATACGCAACGTGAGCGGAGGGAAAACGAAGCCGCCGCGAAGGCCGCCATGTCGAAGATTCCGGATTCAAAAGAAAAATACGATCCGTGGAAGATCGGGCGCTAGGACACGATCCCGAGAATCGCCAACCGGTTTTCGTAAGCGATCATTTCCAAATAAGCATCAGCGTCACTGCTTCGGCATCGCGTCGCGCAGTTTCTGCAGATCCTTGATGTTCATCTTGATGCCGCCCGGCATGATCATGTCGCCAGGCTTCTGATCGGCCTTGCAGGCGCCGAGCCACTTCGCGTCGATGCTCGTCGCGGTCTCACGCGGCATGCACGTGATCTTGACGGTGTAGGCGGAGTTGAAGTCCCCGGTCACTTCCATGTGCGAGACCGAGGTCATGCCACCGATGTTGCAGGTTGAGTCGATCGTCATGCCGGACGACGTTTTCTGCATGTCCTGCTTGGAGCACATGTCCTTCGTCATGGGACCGAACGACGTGGTCATGTCCTTGTCGGTGGTCGCATCCGTGCATTGCTGAACGGTCTGCGCCGGCATCTTGCCGTCCGCATGATTGATTTTGATTTCCCACAGACCCGGCTTACGATTCGGCATTTCCACGGGTGCGGCGAGCGCCGTCACGGCGCATTGTGCAATAAGTAAAATCGGAACAGCGTAACGGATGTGTTTCCGTCGCATCGCGGCCGCTCAGTAAGCGGCCCGAAGCGGCGCGTTACTATAGGCCGGATTGACCCAAACGCACTCGAACGAAATGTAGCCGCCATAGTCGGCTTGCGCGCCTTTGAGCTTCACGGATTTGCCGTAGCTGGCGCAGTGCTTGACCGCGAGCGCTTTGATGTCCACGCCGTCTGTAAACAGCGAATAGGCGATGATGCCGCCGGTGTCGTTGCCTTTGAAGGCCGGGGTGCCGGCCTGAGACGGCGCGCCGGGCGCCATCGCGAACACTGCTGCCAGAACCGCCAAAACCGTCGTTCGCATCGCGCTCTCCATTCGACTCTCCCATCACCATAGAGCGGGCGTCATGGCATTGAAAGATTACCTAGCCCAACAACACGGGGGTCGTTCGCAACTGTTGCAAGACTGTTGCAGGGCTGCACTTGACCCATTGGCCGTGAGGCGGCACCTTCCGCGCAACATTTTGCGGTGGATTGTTCGATGCGCGATCTCTTTTCAAAGGCCTGTAAGTTCGGTGTTGTGACGACGATCGCATTGATCGCTGCCGTGAATTTGTTCGCCCCGGCGGCACAGGCCGCCAATGTCATCGAGCGCGGCATTTATCTCACCGGTCCGCGGTACGATGGCGAGATGGGGCAGTGCGGAGATGCGCTTCACGCAATTTCGTCCCAGTTTGCCCAGAAAGAGAGCAAGTTCTGGAATTCGAGCCTCGCAATCACCGGCTTTGCCGACGTTCATGAAGTGACATTTCGGCCGTGGGCGAGCCAAAGCATTCCGCGCCGCTTCTGTGCCGCCAGCGCCATGCTGAACGACGGGCGCGCCCGTGAGGTGCATTACTCGATCATCGAGGATGGAGGCTTCGCCGGCTACGGATCGGGCGTCGAATGGTGCGTGGTGGGTCTGGACCGCAATTGGGCCTACAACCCGGCCTGCAAGGCCGCCAAGCCTTAGAATCAGGGTCGATGGTCCCCGTTTAACTGCATCACATGAAGCCCGCCGAGCGGCTGCGGCATTTTTGTTCTTGAAATGTTCTTGAGTTTTTCCGGAACCCTGAATAGGCTCGCGCCAATCGAAGGGTGGGGGCGTAACAATGACCGGCACTTATATCTCGGGACGTTTTCCGAAATTTCTCTCGTCGTTTCTCTTGTTGTTTTTCTTGGGCTTGGCCCTCACCGTCATCACATCCACCAGTCCCGTCTGGGCGCAAGACAAGCGCCAGAATGCGCCGGGCGAGTTCGATTTCTACGTTCTGGCGCTGTCCTGGTCGCCGACGTTCTGCGAGGCGGCGAGCGAGCGCGGCAGTTCAGGGCGCAACACCCAGACCCAATGTGCGGGCCGGCCCTATTCGTTCGTCGTGCACGGGCTTTGGCCGCAATACGACCGCGGCTTTCCCAATTACTGCCAGCGTCCCGCGCCGAGGCTGGAGCGCAACCTGATGGCGTCGATGCTCGATCTGATGCCGGCTCCGGGTCTCATCTACAATGAATGGGACAAACATGGGACCTGTTCGGGGCTTGGCCAGCGCGCCTATTTTGAGACCATTCGGAAAGCACGCGCAGCGGTGAAAATTCCCGCCGATTATCTCGATCTTGCCGATCCGAAGAGCATCGCGCCCGCAGACATTGAGGAAGCTTTCGTCAAGGCCAATCCCGGTCTCAGCAATGCGGCAATTGCAGTGACCTGCGACAGCAAGCGGTTGAGCGAAGTTCGTATTTGCATGAGCAAGGATTTGCAGTTCCGCGCTTGCGAGGAGATCGATCGTCGCGCCTGCCGCCGCGACAGCGTCGTGATGCCTCCGGTGCGCGGCGGATAGCGGGCGCGGTAAAATTGTCATGGCCGGGCATAGCCGTCTGAACGACGACGGTGTGTGATATGTGACGCGCGCGCGTGCTTCGCATTCCGGTCGTCCCCGCCAACGGGTCGGCGCATAGCGCCGCCCGATGACAGGCTCGAGCGGGGACCCATACTCCCTGACCTCGCGTTTCGCGAGATCGTCGTTGCACCTGTCTCTTTTTGCCGCGATCTGCGGTGGTTATGGGTCCCCGCCTGCGCGGGGACGACCGGAAAATTTTCGCCCTTGACAAATTTCCGCGTATAGGAATATATTCCAAACGTCCTATTTGTGAGGGGCGCTTCATGAGGCGTCTGACAAGCGGAACAGGATGCGGTGCCCGCGCGCGTGTCTCGCACACATGCGTCCGGGAGGCTGAGGGTCACCGACCGGGCCAACTATGTGGCTCTGCCTTCGGTGGCTGGACGCGGCGCGGCTGAACGGCGGCGAAATCCGCCGGGATGAACGGAAGTCTTAGGCTTTGCGCCAAAAGGCTTTCGGATCCCGCACCCGGAAGAACGGTCCCTCAGACAGAAAACCCGCAGCATTCAGGTTTGCCTAAGACCGCAAACTTGTATGCGCTTGGAGCGCCGAAAGGCGATGCGCTTTTCGACGTGTGGCCGTCGCAGGCTGCATGGAAAAAAGCGAGACACTGCAATTTGCGCCTCTCGGCGCTCCATGCCCCTCAATTTTTTAAGGGGCCACCTAAAAGCTCAACTCGCGCGTGGCGCGGGAGCAATTTTGCGTGACCGTTTGAAAGTCGTGAAAGTTGAACGGGAAAAGACAAAGGACCACGATGCCGCAATTCACCTGGCCGTCACGAGCGTTACTTTCATCGCATGATGTCGTAACGCTCACAGCATGAATTACCGCCATGCATTTCACGCCGGAAATTTTGCCGACGTCATCAAGCACATCGTGCTGGCGCGGATTCTCAACTATCTGCACGAGAAGCCCGCTGCCTTTCGCGTGATCGACACGCATGCCGGCGCGGGGCTCTACGACCTCACCGGCGATGAGGCGACGCGCAGCGGCGAATGGCGCACCGGCATCGCACGCCTGATGCAGGCGCGGTTAACTGAGGCCGTTGCCACACTCGTCGCGCCTTATCTCGACATCGTGCGCGCTTTCAATCCGCAGCGCGATCTGACGGCCTATCCCGGTTCGCCGTTGATCGCACGCGCACTGATGCGCCCGCAGGATCGTCTCGTCGCGTGCGAACTCGAACCGAAGGCGCGCAAGAAGCTGATCGGCGCGTTGCGGCGCGACGAGCAGGCACGCGTGGTCGATCTCGACGGATGGACGGCGCTGCCGGCGTTCGTCCCGCCGCCGGAGCGGCGCGGATTGCTGCTGATCGACCCGCCGTATGAAGATCGCGACGAATTCAGCCGCCTCGCCGACGGCTTTACTCAGGCGCATCGCAAATGGCCGACCGGGATTTATATGCTGTGGTATCCGGTCAAGGAGCGCCGCGCGACCGACGCACTTGCCCAGCATGTGGCGCGCATCGCCAACGGAGCAGCGGCCACCGACGCAAAGTGTCTACGCGTCGAATTCAGCGTCGCGCCTTCGACGCCGGGGTCGGGGCTGGTGTCTGCGGGGCTGTTGATCGTCAACCCACCATGGACATTGGCGTCGGAGCTGAAGGCGATTCTCCCCGAACTTGAAAAGCCGCTTGGCGTAGGCGGCGCGGCACGATTCAGGGTCGAGCTCATCAGGGCTTGACGCCCTGCTGGGTCGCCGAACGGCCTTGGATTTGCAAAAGCACCATAGTCAGTTGGGCCGAAACCGTATTATGCTCGGTGCGTGAATGGCTGGCTTTACGGTCCGCGTCCGCGAATGGAGGCGGCGGAACCATAAAGGCTTCGGGCGTATTCGGATTTTTCGTGTCGCCCAAAAAAGGGCCCCTGCATTCCGAAAGTAAATGTCCGGCCGGCCGATGCACATTTCGCATCGGACAAGCATTGCGGGGAGGGGTTCCCGATGGCCATGACAGGTACGGTCAAGTTTTTCAATGCTGAGCGCGGCTACGGCTTCATCAAGCCGGACGACGGTGGACGCGATGTGTTCGTTCACATCACGGCTGTCGAGCGCGCAGGATTGAAAGACCTGATCGAGGGACAGCGCATCACGTTCGACGTCGAGCCGGACAAAAAGGGCAAAGGCCCGAAGGCGGTCGATCTGGTGATTTCGTCATGACGATTACGCGCCGATAGCTGGCGTTCGTGTGGGTTGGATCGTGTGTGGCCGCGTGTGCTCACAGCGCCGCGCAAATTCTATGCGAGTGCGTCAAACAAAAACCCCGGGCACATGACCCGGGGTTTGCAATGCCGCAGTTCGCAATTTTCAGAAGTGATAGTTCACGCCAAGACGGATGGTTCCGAACTGATAGCCGTTTGGCAATCCGGTGATTGTGAAATTCTTATCCGAGAGATCGACATATAGATACTCGGCCTTCGCCGACCAATTCTTGCTCAGAGCCATCTCGACGCCGGCGCCAGCTGTCCAGCCGATTGTGCCGTGATTCTCGGACAGCAAGAAGGTCTCGCCGCGAACTTCGCCGAACGCCAATCCGCCGGTGCCGTAAACCAAGACGTTGTTGAAGGCGTAGCCGACGCGTCCGCGCGCAGTGCCGAACCAGGGATTGGAGAATTTCCAGGGTGCGAAAGTATCGTCCGCTCCGTTGATCTGCACGTCGCCTTCCAGACCAAACACCCATGCGCCAGCTTGCCAGTTGTAGCCGGCCTGTACGCCGCCGAGCAGTCCGGATGGGTTCGTCGGATTGTTGGTGATATCGCCCCAGCCGTAACCGAGGTTGGCGCCGATGTAGGGGCCGACCCAACTGTAAACCAGCGGCTGCGGTGCCGCGTAGGGCGCTGCACGGCGCTGATACCCCAAGTCGGCCGCCTGAGCGGAAACAGCCACGCTCAATAAAGCGAAAACGACTGCCCCGAATACCGTTTTACGCATCTCAATTCTCCTTACGCGAACTTCGCTATCGTCCGTCCGTTCGACCCCATCCGCGAAATGCGCGCGGCATCAGATCGGTGTGGTTACGGATCCCCATTTTTTATCTGTAAGATTTATTGAGATTTTTACGTTAAACAGTCGTTAAGGCGGCTTATCGCCGCATTAACGTCCTTAAAAAAGCATTACGATTCCGGCAGCGGCATGGACGGCTTCGGGCCAATTTGTGCGATCGGCGATCACTGGATGACGGACCGCGCAACGCCTAGATTTGAATCATGACAAATAACACCGGCGAAACGCCGCATCTCTCCGTTGAGCCGGCATCGGATACGCCGGTCGCCGAACTGCCTGCGGCAAATTTGCGCGGGCAGGACATCGATCCCGCGTCGGTTTCAACCGACGAGGACGACGAATCTCGGCTGCCGGAACAGCTCGATGACCAGATCGATCTCGCCAGCGAGGGAACACTTGCCACGGGACGCGCAGCTATCGAGCGCGCGGTCAAACTCGCGCCGACATCGCCGGGCGTCTATCGCATGCTCAATTCAGCAAACGACGTGCTCTACGTTGGAAAAGCAAAGAGCGTCAGAAAGCGTCTTGCTTCCTATGCGCGCCCCGCCGGGCATCCCGCACGCATCGCGCGGATGATTGCGGCCACCGTCAATGTCGAAATCGTCTCGACGTCCACCGAGACGGAAGCTTTGCTTTTGGAAGCGAACCTCATCAAGCAACTGCGCCCGCGCTTCAACGTGCTGCTGCGCGACGACAAGTCGTTTCCCTATATTTTGATTTCGGGCGATCACTGGGCGCCGCAAATTCTCAAGCATCGCGGGGCGCAATCCAGACCCGGACGCTATTACGGTCCATTCGCATCAGTTGGTGCGGTCAACCGCACCATCACGGCGCTGCAACGTGCGTTTCTGGTGCGCTCGTGCACCGATGCATTTTTCGAAAGCCGCACGCGGCCGTGCTTACTTCACCAAATAAAACGCTGCGCGGGACCGTGCACGCAGGAAATTGATTTCCCCGGCTATACTGAACTGGTGCGCGAGGCGAACGAATTTCTCTCGGGCCGCAGCCGGCTGGTCAAGCAAGAACTGGCGACCGAAATGGAGAAGGCGTCCGGCGATCTCGAATTCGAACGCGCGGCGCTTTACCGCGATCGCTTGGCGGCGTTATCGGCAATTCAATCGCAGCAGGGCATCAATCCCCGCACTGTCGAGGAAGCGGATGTTTTTGCGATCCATCAGGAGGGCGGGTATTCCTGCGTTGAGGTGTTTTTCTTCCGCACCGGCCAGAACTGGGGCAACCGCGCTTATTTTCCGCGCGCGGATAAAGCGATGCCGCCGGAAGAAGTATTGGGTTCGTTCCTCACTCAGTTCTACGACGACAAGCCGCCACCCAAACTTATCCTGCTGTCACATTCGATTGAGGACGAGGCTTTGCTCGCTGAAGCTTTGTGCGTCAAATCCGGTCACAAGGTCGAAGTCTCGACGCCACAGCGCGGAGAAAAGAAAGAACTCGTGGCGCACGCGCTGACAAACGCACGCGAGGCGCTCGGCCGCAAGCTTGCGGATACGGCCACCCAAAATCGCCTGCTGCAGGGATTGGCAACGACGCTTGGCCTGCCGCGCGTGCCAAGGCGCATCGAAGTTTATGACAACAGCCACATCCAAGGCACAAATGCGGTCGGCGCGATGATCGTCGCCGGACCCGATGGGTTTCTGAAAAATCAATACAGGAAATTCAACATCAAATCGGAGGGACTGACGCCCGGCGATGACTACGCGATGATGCGCGAGGTGCTGGAGCGGCGCTTCAAGCGGCTGTTGAGCGAAGCACCCGCCAGCGGAGGCATCAAGGCGCTGTTCAACAAGGATGACGACACGGTGCCGCAGTGGCCTGACCTTGTCGTGATTGACGGCGGACAAGGGCAACTCAACGTGGTGCGGGAGATATTCGCGGAATTGAATCTCACCGATGTGGCTCTGATCGCGGTCGCAAAGGGTCCGGACCGCGACGCGGGGCGCGAGACGCTGTTCATGCCCGACCGCAAGCCGCTCAAGTTAGAGCCTCGCGATCCGGTGCTGTATTTCATTCAGCGCATGCGCGACGAGGCGCATCGCTTCGTGATCGGTTCGCACCGCAACTTGCGAAAGAAGGATATTCGCGAAGCCGGCCTGCGGGAAATTCCCGGAATAGGCCCGTCACGCAAACGTGCCTTGCTTCATCACTTCGGGACGCTGAAGGAGATTGAGCGCGCCTCAATGGCGGATTTGGGCAAGGTTCCGGGCGTGAGTGCCGAAAGCGCGCGCAAGATTTTCGAATTCTTTCACCCAAATGTCGGCTGATGGCGTTACAACCGAGCCGACAATCCGATCTCCTGAAATGCCGCGCGCGGCGGTTGACCTTCGCGCAATTGCGGTATTGGTAAGCTCGATGGACAGCGTCACGACACGAAGCTCCGCGAAGCACTCTTTCGCTTTGCCCAATCTGCTGACTTACTCCCGGATTGTCGCCGTTCCGGTGGTGGTGGGCTGCGTGTACGTGCAATCGATTCTCGGTGCGCCGCTGTGGCTGCGCTGGGTCGCTCTTGTGGTTTTCATTGCCGCCGGCGTGACCGATTATCTCGATGGGTACTATGCGCGGACGCTGAATCAGCAGTCGGCATTCGGCCGCATGCTCGATCCGATTGCCGACAAGCTTCTGGTGGCGTCATGTCTTCTGATGCTTGCTGCGGATAGTACCATTCGCGGCTGGTCGCTGTGGGCCGCGATCGTGATCCTCTGCCGTGAAATTCTGGTGTCCGGACTGCGCGAATATCTCGCCGCTATTCGTGTGAGCGTGCCGGTCTCGCAACTGGCGAAATGGAAGACGGCGATTCAGCTTGTTGCCATCGGGTTTCTGATCGCGGGCGAAGCCGGGGAGGTCATTCTCCCGGCTACGACACTGATCGGCATCGTGCTGTTGTGGATTTCCGCGATCTTCACGATCTATACCGGATGGGATTACCTGCGTGCCGGAATCCATCATCTGACCGGAGAGGACCGATGAAGGTTCTCTATTTCGCCTGGGTGCGTGAACGTGTCGGCAAGGCGGAAGAAATTGTCGAGCCGCCGGCAAGCGTCCGAACCGTGTCGGATCTGATGCACTGGCTGGTGACGCACGGCGAGGAATACGCCAGCGCGTTTGCGACGCCACGCGTCATCCGTGCCGCGATCGATCATACCCATGTCAAGCCGGACACGGCTATCGCGGGCGCACGCGAGATCGCGTTCTTCCCGCCGATGACCGGCGGCTGAGTTAATTATGTCCGTCCCGGTGACGATCCGTATTCAGTCCGTCGATTTCGATATCGCGGCAGAAACCGCAGCGCTGACCAGGCATTCCACGGATATCGGCGCGGTAGTGAGCTTCGTAGGGATATGCCGGGGCGGTGCTGGCGACGAGGCGATTTCCGCCATGACGCTGGAGCATTATCCCGGCATGGTAGAAGCCGAGATCGCGCGGCATGTGAGCGATGCGATAGCGCGCTGGCCGCTGAACGGTGTCACCGTCATTCATCGTTATGGCCGTGTTGTGCCGGGCGACAACATCGTGCTGGTGCTGACAGCCTCGGCGCATCGCAATGCTGCATTTCAGGCGGCGGAATTTTTGATGGATTACTTGAAAACGAATGCGCCGTTCTGGAAATCCGAGGAGCGTGCCGGCGACACGGCGGCCGACACGAAATGGGTTGACGCACAGGCCCGTGACGACGCCGCAACGGCGCGCTGGAAAAAACCGTGACCGTGCGAAAGCCAGCGTCCCGCAAGAAAGCATCTGCGCTGATTAGCCTTTCGAAAATGTCTGCGGCCAATCTCGTGCGTGATGCTGTTCGCCAGTATTCGAATGCCGAGATTGTATTCGCGCACGGCACGACAGACCCGGTCGCCGAAGCAGCGTTCCTGTTATGCGAGACGCTGAAGGTGCATCCCGCCGAGTTTGAGCGCATCGCAAACAAGGCCGTAGCGCCCGATCAGGCGGAAAGGTTTCTTCGTCTGATCGAGCAGCGCATATCAACGAGAAAGCCCGCCGCGTATCTCGTCAACAAAATGTATATGCTCGGCCTTCCGTTATATGTGGATGAGCGTGTAATCGTCCCGCGTTCCTTCATTGGTGAACTGCTGGACACGCATTTCGGTGGCGGAGATCTGTCGTTGATCGACAATCCTGCCGATATCAGGCGTGTATTGGATTTGTGCACTGGGTCAGGGTGTCTGGCGATTCTTGCGGCACAGAGATTTCCCAATGCTGTCGTCGATGCCGTCGATCTGTCTGCCGATGCGCTAGACGTGGCCGCGCGCAATGTCTCTGATTATGTGCTGGAGGATCGCGTCGTGCTTCATCGCGGCGATCTTTTCGGCGCAATTGGAAATGCTCGCTACGATCTCATCATCACCAATCCGCCCTATGTCGACTCTGAAGGAATGGCGCGGTTGCCGCCCGAATGTGAGCACGAACCCGCAATGGCCTTCGATGGCGGCGATGATGGGCTCGTTCTGGTACGGCGTATCCTCAATGAGGCGAAGCGGCACCTCAAGCCGAAAGGCGGCCTGTTGTGTGAGATCGGGCGCGGCCGCGAGAATTTGGAAAGCGCTTATCCGAATTTGCCGCTGCTCTGGCTCGATACCGTCGATTCAGAAGGAGAGGTATTTTGGATTCCCGCTGAAGCGCTGTGATCGGTGTGGATATTCCACGTCCTCGGTATTGCTGCGTTCAAGACGCTCGATTGCTATAGGACTTTTCTGATCCAGTCGTGCGGGTCGGCCGCGCGGCCGTATTGAATATCGACAAGCTTTTTTCGGAGCCCCATCGCAACGGGGCCTGCAGCGCCGCCTCCGATGAGGAAATCGCCGCTCGCCGAACGCACCTTGCCAATCGGCGAGATGACCGCTGCAGTGCCGCATGCGAAGGCTTCTTTCAGCTTCCCGCTGGCTGCGTCGGCCCGCCACTGGTCAATTGTGTAAAGTTCCTCGCGCACGCGAATGCCGGAGTCGTTTGCGAGCGCGATGATTGAATCGCGGGTGATGCCGGGCAGGATCGTGCCGAGCGGCGGCGTCAGGAGCGTGCCGTCATCGAACACGAAGAATACATTCATGCCACCCAATTCCTCGACGTAGCGGCGCTCGACCGCATCCAGGAATACGACCTGATCGCAACCGTGTTCGATCGCTTCGGCCTGCGCGCGCAGGGACGCCGCATAATTGCCGCCGCATTTGACCGCGCCGGTGCCGCC
>JBBRGE010000026.1:0-11707 GCA_038241045.1 Hyphomicrobiales bacterium
CCAAAAGTTCATTGAAAATGCTGTCGAATAGCGCTTCCGCGCGGCTTGCGCGGGAGCGCGATACCGTGGTGTAAACCGTCTGCAGCCTCACCCCTTGCAGCGTCTGGAAGTCATGGCCAAAGCTTCGTCCAAGCCCAAGAAGACACTTGCGAAATCCGTTGGAAAATCGCCGTTGAGGTCGAAGCCTACTGCCGTCCCGGCGCGCTCGCGGCCGCTGAATACGACCGCCAACAACAATAAAATGGCGCAAAAACCGCTTTCCAAGAATGCAACCAAGGCTGGGGCGAAGATCGCCGAAAAGTCGTTAGCAGCGAAGTCCGGCAAGTGGGTGTATTCGTTCGGCGATGGCCGCGCTGAAGGCAAGGCCGGCATGAAGGATCTGCTCGGCGGCAAGGGCGCGAACTTGGCCGAGATGGCAAATCTCGGTTTGCCGGTGCCTCCGGGTTTCACCATCCCGTCATCCGTCTGCACGTATTTCTACGCGAACGGCAAAACCTACCCAAAGGAGTTGAAAGCGCAGGTCGAAAAGGCGCTCGATCAGGTCGGCAAGATCGCGGGCAAGATTTTTGGAGATGCAAAGAATCCATTGCTGGTGTCGGTGCGTTCTGGTGGGCGCGCCTCGATGCCCGGCATGATGGACACGGTTCTCAATCTCGGCATGAATGACAAGACCGTCGAAGCACTGGCGTCGTTGTCCGGCGATCGCCGCTTTGCCTATGACAGCTATCGCCGCTTCATCACGATGTATTCCGACGTCGTGATGGGGTTCGAGCATCATCACTTCGAGGACATTCTCGACACCTATAAGGACGGCAAGGGCTATTCGCTCGACACCGAATTGACGGCTGACGACTGGGTCACGCTCGTCGGTAAATACAAGGAAGCGGTCGCGCGCGAGACCGGCAAGGACTTCCCGCAAGAGCCGCACGCGCAATTGTGGGGGGCGGTCGGCGCGGTGTTCTCATCGTGGATGAATGCGCGCGCTGTCACGTATCGCCGCCTTCACGATATCCCGGAATCGTGGGGCACCGCAGTCAACATTCAATCGATGGTGTTCGGCAATATGGGCGAGACGTCTGCCACGGGCGTCGCTTTCACGCGCAATCCATCGACCGGTGAGAAGCGACTCTACGGCGAATTTCTTATCAACGCACAGGGCGAGGACGTCGTCGCTGGCATCCGCACGCCGCAGGACATCACGGAATTCGCCCGCAAGGAATCCGGCTCCGACAAGGCGTCGATGGAAGCGGCGATGCCGGTCGCCTACAAGGAATTGACGCGCATCTACACGCAGCTCGAAAAGCACTATCGCGACATGCAAGACATGGAGTTCACGGTCGAGCAGGGCAAGCTGTGGATGCTGCAGACCCGCAACGGCAAACGCACCGCAAAAGCCGCGCTTCGCATCGCGGTCGAGCTTGCCAATGAAGGTCTGATTACGAAGAAAGACGCAATCGCGCGAATCGACCCGGCGTCGCTCGATCAATTGCTCCATCCGACCATCGACCCGATTGCAAAGCGCGATGTGATTGCGACGGGACTGCCCGCATCGCCAGGCGCGGCGGCAGGCGAGATTGTTTTTTCATCCGATGAGGCGACCAAACTTCAGGCGGACGGCCGCAAGGTTATTCTGGTTCGCGTCGAGACGTCACCGGAAGACATTCACGGGATGCACGCGGCCGAGGGTATTCTCACCACGCGCGGCGGAATGACATCGCACGCCGCAGTGGTCGCACGCGGAATGGGCAAGCCTTGCGTGTCCGGCTGCGGCGCTGTGCGCGTCGATTACGGACGCGGAGTGATGAGCATCGGCAACCGCAGTTTCAAAGCGGGCGACATCATCACGATTGACGGATCGATTGGACAAGTGCTCGCCGGACGCATGCCGATGATCGAACCCGAACTGTCAGGTGACTTCACCAAGCTGATGGGCTGGGCCGATCAGGTGCGCAAACTCAAGGTTCGTACCAATGCCGACACGCCGGCGGACGCGCGCACGGCGTTGAAGTTCGGCACCGAAGGCATCGGGCTTTGCCGCACCGAGCATATGTTTTTTGAAGAAACGCGAATTCGTACCGTGCGCGAAATGATTCTGGCCGAAGATGAGCAGGCTCGCCGCGCGGCGCTTGCAAAGCTGCTCCCGATGCAGCGTGCTGATTTCGTCGATCTGTTCGAGATCATGAAGGGGCTGCCGGTCACCATCCGGCTGCTCGATCCGCCGCTGCACGAATTTTTGCCGCACACGCAGGCTGAGATCGAAGAGGTTGCGCGTGCGATGATTGCCGATCCGCGCCGCCTTGCCGACCGCGTCCGCGAGCTTGCCGAGTTCAATCCGATGCTTGGCTTCCGCGGCTGCCGTCTTGCGATTGCGTATCCGGAGATCGCCGAGATGCAGGCGCGCGCGATTTTCGAGGCGGCCATCGAAGCCGGAAAGCGTACCGGAAAACCCGTCGGGCTCGAAGTGATGGTCCCGCTGATCGCGACCCGCACGGAATTCGATTTGGTGAAAGCGCGCATCGACGCCACTGCGCACTCGGTGTTCAAGGAGACGGGCATCAAGCTCGCCTATCAGACCGGTACCATGATTGAGCTGCCGCGTGCCTGTCTGATGGCTGGCGATATCGCCAAGACGGCTGAATTCTTTTCGTTCGGTACCAACGATTTGACGCAAACGACCTATGGCATCAGCCGCGACGACGCGGCCAGCTTCCTCGGCACCTACGTCGCCAAAGGCATTCTCGAAATCGATCCGTTTGTGTCGGTCGATCCCGACGGTGTCGGCGAGCTTGTGAAAATCGGTGTGCAGCGCGGCCGCAAGGTTCGCCCCGGCCTCAAGATGGGTATTTGCGGCGAACATGGCGGCGATCCGAGATCGGTAGCTTTCTGCCATGACATCGGGCTCGACTATGTGTCGTGCTCGCCCTATCGCGTGCCGATTGCACGATTGGCTGCGGCGCAAGCGGCGCTCGGCAAAGTCGCGGCAAGCCAAGCTTAGTCGGAAATAGTGCGTCGCGGGCAAATCGTCCGCGCCGCTTTATTGAAGGATCGTTGACGCTATCTTTACCACTCTGATGCAGGTGGTGTTTACCACCAAGTGCAAAGTGAATTTGCAATTTCAATCAAATGCTTGCGTGTTGTACGCTTACGCCTGCGATTAACCCCACGGCAACTTTAATTCGATATCAACACAGTCGGTCGGATTGCACTGAATGTGTCGTCCGATCGCGTGTGTAAGCGTTAGTTGCGTGAGCGTATCTATGTTTGTGTTGCGTAACGGGTCGAAGGGCGCACGGTTTGCGCCCTTCGGCTTTGTTCTCTGCCTTTTTCTGGCAGTGAACCCGACCGAAATCGGCTATCAGGACATTTCATCGCTGCTGGCACGTCAGCCCGGTGTCGCTGAGCATTGGCAACAGCACCTGTTTGCCTCGTCGCGTCGCTCGCTGCAGGTCGCGTCGTTTAACTTGCCTCGCCCGATCGGCACGCGCGTTCCTGAGACGGCTTCCTATCGCCTTGCAAGCCTTGAAAGTCAGGGCATCAACGTGACCGGATCTCTCGGCAGCAATCCGCTAGGGCAGATATTGCGGCCGTTGCAGAAATCCGACTTCCCGAAGGTCCTGCGTTCATCGAAGGGCGACCGGCTTCCGGTTCGCACACAGCCCGCGACGAGCGACGCCGATCCGTCGGAGCCAGTGCAAAGTGCGCCCGCCGACACGTCTGCCCCAGTCGCTAACGCAAAGACGGCGGCGGCTACGCACGCGCCGCTCGATGCCGAGCTTGAAGCAGCCTTGAACTCGCCGCGCCTGCCGCAATATGACGCCGCCGGCACGCTGCAGGTGCTTCCAAAAAATCATCCGTTGAATGCTGCGGTTCCTGCGACGAGCGACGATGCCTCGACCGAGCCAGCGCCAAAGGACAGTTTCTCTTTCCAGACCTCCAGCCGCTATTTCGGAAACTCAGACTTCGGCCCAAGCGGCGAATCGCTCGAGCGCTGGAAACCGGGCGATGAGCCGATCATCGTGCTGCAAAACAGCGACCCGGAAATGAAACAGCTGGCTTCCCTGCCGCTCAACACCAATGAGATTTCCGAGGGCGAAAGCGTCGCCGGCAAGGGCCAGGTTACCGGCGCGAACCAGCGTCCGCGAACCCCGGCCGAGCGTCTCGCGCTTGACGCCAATTCGCGCGCGAAAGCGGCAAAATGTTTGACCGAAGTGATCTATTTCGAAGCGCGTGGCGAGGCGGTGCGCGGACAGATCGCCGTGGCGCAGGTCGTCGTCAACAGGGCTTTCTCGGGATACTATCCGAACACGGTTTGCGGCGTGGTCTATCAGAATTCGCATCGGCACATGGCGTGCCAATTCAGCTTCGCGTGCGACGGCATTCGCGATGTCGTGAAAGAACCCGACATGTGGGAGCGCGCGAAAAAAATCGCGCAGGCGACGCTCGATGGGCGGTTATGGCTGCCCGAAGTTGGCAAATCGACGCACTATCACGCCTACTGGGTCCGCCCGTCATGGGTGAACGAAATGAAGAAGATGTATAAATTCGGCGTCCATACATTCTACCGGCCTCGCGCATGGGGCGATGGTGGCGATGCGCCAAGCTGGGGAACTGCGGCGGAAACCGCGCAGATCTCAGCGCAACTCGCCGACTTGGCAAAAAGCTCTGCTGAAATGGAATCGGTGAAGCGCTAATTTTTACGCGTCGATATCGAGTGCAACGTCGAAGTTCGGTGCCGAATGCGTTAGCGCGCCGCTCGAGGCATAATCCACGCCGGTCTTTGAAATCTCGCCAATCGATGCAAGCGTAACACCGCCGGAGACTTCCAGCACGACTTTGCCCGCTGCGATTTTCACTGCCTCTTTCAGCTTGGCGATGTCCATGTTGTCGAGCATGACGACATCGGCCATGCCGGTTGCGAGAACATCGCGCAGCTGGTCGAGCGTATCGACTTCAATCTCGATCTTCACCAGATGGCCCGCATGCGCGCGGGCGCGTTTCAGAACGGCTTTTACGCCGCCTGCCACTGCGATGTGATTGTCCTTGATGAGGATGGCGTCGTCGAGACCGAAGCGATGATTGAACCCGCCGCCGCATCGGACTGCATATTTTTCCAACGCGCGCAGGCCGGGCGTTGTCTTACGCGTGCAGCAGATACGCAATTTGGTGTCCGCGGTATGTCGTACATAATCTGCAGTGAGCGTGGCGACGCCGGACAGACGCCCAACAAAGTTGAGAGCGGTGCGTTCGCCTGCAAGGATCGCGCGGGCGGGGCCTGATATCGTAAGAAGCTTGACGCCTTTGGCAACCGCCACGCCGTCCTTCACATGAGCCTGAACTTGGATGTCTGGTGAGAGCGCATGAAAGGCTGCGACTGCCAGCGGCAATCCCGCGATCACGCCGGCCTGTCGCGCCACCATGACGGCGTGAGCAGGCGTATGATCTGGAATGGTGGCGATAGACGTGACGTCGCCCGCGCGTCCGAGATCCTCCTCAAGCGCGCGCATAACCGCTTCGTCGATGGCCAGCGGCGACAGGAAGGCTTCCGGATAGAGCAGCTCCGAAGGATTCATAATCTCGGTCACGTCAGGCTCCAGCAGATGCGCGTTTGGCCGCTTCGGTATCGTTTGGCATCGCCGCTGCAATTTTCCGCGCCTCGGCCAAAGTCGTCATGGTACGATGCCTTTGCGCAGGGTCTTCATTCGGATAGTCCGACCGGAAATGCGCGCCTCGGCTCTCGCGCCGCGACCATGCAGATGCCGCAACCAGAAGCGCCGTCGTTGCCATATTGCGCAGCGCGATGTTGCCGGTGTCTCGCTCGATTGCCGCGAAGGCCGTCACGGCTTGCATAAGTTCGTCGGCGTTGCGAATAACGCCGACATGCGACGTCATCATCGCCCGTAAATTATTCTCGACCAGCGGCGGCATCGTGCAATTGCGCGGAATAGCCGGTGTGGCGGTGGGAAGATCGTTTGAACCGAAATCCTGACCGGCGATATCCTCTGCAATACGCGCAGCATAGACCACCGCTTCCAGCAACGAATTCGATGCGAGGCGATTGGCTCCGTGGGCACCCGTCGATGAGACTTCTCCGCCGGCCCATAGACCTTTCAGCGACGTGCGGCCATGCCTATCCACCGCGATGCCGCCCATGTGGTAATGCGCAGCGGGTGCGATCGGGATCGGCTGCATCGCAGGATCGATGCCCGCTTCCATGCAGCTTGCGTAAACTGTCGGGAATTTGATCGCGAACTCCGCACCAAGCGCCGTGGTCGCGTCAAGAAACGCACCGCGACCCGCTGCGATTTCCGCGAACACGCCGCGCGCGACAATGTCGCGGGGTGCCAATTCGGCAAGGGGATCGATCGCCAGCATAAAGCGCTCGCCCTTGGCGTTGATGAGTGTTGCGCCTTCGCCGCGCAATGCTTCAGTTGCGAGCGGTGCAGGATCGCGACCGACCATGATGGCGGTTGGGTGAAACTGCACGAACTCCGGATCGGCGATGATCGCGCCCGCGCGGGCGGCCATGGCAAGACCGAGACCGCTGGCCTCGACCGGATTTGTCGTCACCGCATAAAGATGTCCGATGCCGCCGGTGGCGAGCACGACCGCCCGCGATGCGACGATAAGCGGCGCGGCTGTTGGCTCACTCGCTTTGCGCAACTGAAGTCCTGAGACTGCATCGCCATCGGTGAGAAGCGCCTCGGCGACATAGCCTTCGATCACGCGAATTGACGGCGTCTTGTGAACGGCGTCGATCAATGCGGCGATGATGGCGTGTCCGGCACGGTCGCCCTGGACGTGAACGATGCGCCGCTGTGAATGCGCGGCTTCACGGCCCACTGCGAGCTTGCCTTCGAGATCGCGGTCGAACGGAACGCCATATTGCAAGAGGTCTTCGATGCGCGCGCGGGCCTCGGATGCAAGACCGAGCGCGACAGCCTCGTCGACGATGCCGCCGCCAACGGCGATGGTATCGGCGGCGTGCGATTCCGGCGTGTCGCCTTCGGCAACGGCAGCGGCAATGCCACCTTGCGCCCATGCGGTCGAGGCACCTTGTCCGAGCGGTGCTGCCGAAATCACCGTCACGCGACGCGGTGCGAGCTTGAGCGCGCAGAACAAGCCTGCGAGTCCCCCGCCGACGATGATGACGTCGTCGAATTTGCGTGTGACCTCGTTGAGAGATGCATCACTCATAGTCGATCAGCCAATTCCGCCAGACGAATCCGGGCTAATTCTTGAGATTTATCATTCGCTCGACCGAGCGGCGCGCTTTGTCGATGATCGCCGGATCGACCGCCACTTCTTCGCGCATGTAGATCAGGCTGTCCAAGATTTTTGGCAGCGTTATGCGCTTCATGTGCGGGCAAAGATTGCATGGCCGCACGATTTCGAGGTCGGGCAGTTCAGCCTGCACGTTATCGGCCATCGAACATTCGGTGACCATGACGACGCGCTTGGGCCTGTTGTTGCGGACCCAATCGATCATGTGCGCGGTCGAACCCGTAAAGTCGGCTTCGGCGATCACATCTGGCGGGCATTCGGGATGCGCGATGATCTGCACACTCGGGTCGGCGGCGCGATAGCTGCGCAATTCCTCGCCGGTAAAGCGCTCATGCACTTCGCACGCGCCTTTCCAGGCGATGATCTTCACCTTGGTTTTCGAGGCGACATATTTCGCCAGATATTGATCTGGCAACATGATGACGGTGTCGGAGTCCAGACTCTCGACGATGTGGACGGCATTAGACGACGTGCAGCAGATATCGACCTCCGCCTTCACGTCGGCAGATGTGTTGACATAGGCAACCACCGGCACACCGGGAAAGCGCTCGCGCAGCAACCGCACGTCCGCGCCCGTGATTGACGAGGCTAGCGAGCAACCGGCGCGCGAATCTGGAATCAGCACGGTCTTGTTGGGGTTAAGAATCTTCGACGTCTCGGCCATGAAGTGCACGCCGCACTGAATAATGACCTGCTCCTTCACTTTCGTCGCTTCGCGCGCGAGCTGCAGCGAATCGCCGCCGATGTCGGCCACACAATGGAAGATTTCCGGCGTCTGGTAATTGTGAGCGAGAATGACCGCATTGCGCGGTTTCTTCAGTTCGTTGATCGCTTTCACGTAGGGCGCCATGAACGGCCACTCGATCTCGGGAATGACCTTCTTCACCTTCTCATAGAGGTGCGCGGTCGCGCGCTCGACTTCGGGCGTCCATTCAAGCGAAGGCATCGGCAGTGCGCGGTCGCGCTCGGCGTCACTGATGCGCGCGCGACCCTGGCCGGTCACTCGGCGGTGAATTGGATTTCCGAAATCTTCCGGTCCGTAAATTCCAGAAATCGGCATCGCATTCTCCTATCGCCCAATTTATACTCAATATGAGCATATATGGCGTTTGAGAAATCCGGCCTTAAGGGCCGGCGTTCCAAACTCTCAGCTTCCGCAGATAACGCGACCATGCGCGAAAGTTGCCGGGCTCAATACAAGTAACTTATCCTCATTTTGAGCAAAACAAATATAACAGGTCTCTACCGGGTCCGCCAGATGAGGGGGCGAATAATTTTTTCCGCCTGAGCCGCATCGCTGGCCTGCGTTGGCGTTGCAGCTCAAAGCAGGTTGGCATTTGGGTCCAGAGGCTTCAATGAAGTTCGAGCGAATTCAAAATGACGGGGGCGTAAGTTGGCAAACTTCAAGGCAATCCGCATCGACAAGGCAGAAAAAGGCACCACCGCAGCGCTGACGCAGTTCGACGACGCGGAGCTGATGGACGGCGACGTTACGGTCGCGGTCGAGTGGTCCACCGTGAATTACAAGGACGGCCTTGCGATTACTGGAAAGTCTCCAGTGGTCCGCCGCTTTCCAATGATCGCAGGCATCGATTTCGCCGGCACGGTCGTCGAATCCGCACATGCAAGCTGGAAGGCGGGCGACAAGGTGATCTCCACCGGCTGGGGCTTGGGTGAGACGCATCTTGGCGCTTATGCTGAGAAGGCGCGCGTGAAGGGCGACTGGCTGGTGCGCCTGCCGAATGGCATGACAACGCGAGAAGCGATGGCAGTTGGAACAGCCGGCTTCACCGCGATGCTGTCGGTTCTTGCACTCGAGAAACACGGCCTTACGCCGAAGGCCGGCCCGATGATCGTCACGGGAGCCGCAGGCGGCGTTGGCTCGGTCGCGGTGGCGTTGTTATCCAAGCTCGGGTTTGAGGTAATAGCTTCGACCGGGAGGACAGCGGAGGTAGATTATCTGCGTGGCCTCGGCGCGTCCGAGATCATAGACCGCAACGAACTCTCCGCTCCAGGCAAACCGCTTTCGAAAGAGCGCTGGGCGGGCGGCATCGACAGCGTCGGCTCCACGACGCTCGCGAATCTGCTGTCGATGACGAAATATAGCGGAGCGATCGCCGCCTGTGGTCTCGCGGCGGGAATGGATCTGCCATCGTCGGTCGCGCCGTTTATTCTTCGCGGAGTGTGCCTTTTAGGCATCGACTCCGTGATGTGTCCGATAGGCCCTCGCAAGCAGGCTTGGGAGCGCATTGCGAAAGACCTCGACCACACAAAACTAGCTGAAATGACTACGGAAATCGGATTGAGCGACGTTTTCACGGTGGCGCCGAAAATACTTTCGGGGCAGTTGCGCGGCCGCACCGTCGTGAAAATCTCTTGAGACGTTCAGACTTTGCAAACCATGGTGCGCCAATGTTGCCATGGTTGTTATGGTAATCAGCGGGTTAAGCGAACGCCGCCGCGCGGTAGTTCCCGATCCGTCCGTTCAGTGAGTTGGAGTCGCCATGTTTGCGCGTATCGTTTCCGGAGCCCTTCTCGTCGGTGCCATTGTGATTCCCGCCAAGGCGGAAAACATGAATGCAGACGAAGCGCGAAAATTTGTCGCCAATAAAATGTTCGCCTTCAGTTGCTTCGATGGCACCAAAGGCATTGGCAAAATTCTCGATGACGGGTCGGCGCAGGGCAATGTGCAATTCGGCGGCAACGGCCTGATGCGCGGAATGCGGCTTCCCACCAACACCCTTCAGATGCGCGGCCAGCAAATTTGCGCATCGATCAAGGGGCTTCCGTTCGAGCCTTGCTTCAACATGAACAAAAGCAGCGAAGTCAGTTTCCGCGGATCGGTGTCCGGGCTTGGCTTTGCCTATTGCGATTTCCGCAAGCAAGGTAACGGCCGCGTCTATCTCGCGCGTTCTTTGTCACGTCCAAGTTCGTTACGCGCAGAGCCGACGCAGTCTGCAGACGCTCGCGCCGAAGCAAAGCCAGTCGGCGTTCGCAGCGAACCTGCGCTCGAACTGCGACGCTGAATCGCGCGGAAATTTTTCAATCTAATTTTCCGGCTCGCGTCTGCACGACGCGCGCTCAAAAATCATCTGCGGCCTCGTACCCGCAGACCGGGAGCAGGGCGTTCCTGTAACACCTCGCGTCGAAAACGAAACAGCGCAGCGGGCCGCCCGCCGGTTTGCGTAGACATCTCACCAGTCGGCTCGACAAGTGCACCGGCTTCGACAAGCCTGCGGAAATTCTGCTTGTGCAAATGCCGCCCCGAGATTGCCTCAACGGTGCGCTGCAGATCAGTGAGTGTGAATTCGGGCGGAAGAAGTTCAAATACAACGGGACGATATTTCAGTTTGGCGCGAAGGCGCGCGATGGCGGTCGCCAGAATGCGGCGGTGGTCGAACCGCATCGGCACGCCAAGTGCTGGGACTGACTTCCGCGCCAATGCGGCAGGCCGCCCGTCGCGTCTGGATTCTTCGATCAGTCCTGCTTCGTAGAGCAGTTCGTAACGGTCAAGCACGCGTTCCTCGTCCCACTGCGCGCCTTCGGTGCCGAAGTATAATCGCGCGCGGTCTTGACGGCCGAGCGCGCGCTGGGCGCTGGATTTCTCCGATTGCGCGGCCCATTCGTTCAGCGCTGGAAAGATATCCCGCTCGATAATCGCCGGTCGTTGTTCGCGCCAGTCCTCCCACGGGAAATAGCGATACCACGGCTCAAACGTCGCGCCGGCGACCTGCGGCTTCGATGTGTTGTCGGCGGTGCGGGTGAGAGCAAGGTATCCGACAGATGCGACGTGCGCGTCGGTGTCGCCACGTTGTGCGTGGCGCCCGCGGTCGCCGAATGTGTAGAGCTGTTCGACATAACCGAGCCGCAGTCCGGTCTGCTCCTCCACCCATGCCCGCAGTCCGATTTCGAAAGTCCGATGTGTAATCGCTTCGAATGGCCCGAATGGCAGGCCCGTCAGCTTTTCGCTGTGGCCGCCGGAGGCCGTCAGTATCAGAGGCTCATTGCCGTCGATCGACACAATGGCGGCCGTCAGCCCGATCTCGATCGGCGTGAGATCTTTCTCAGTCATTTATTCGAGATCGACTCGAAACGGACGTCCTTCGACCATCATGTTGCCCGGACCCATCTCATCGAGCGCGCGGATCATGCGGCCCTCTCGGCCCAACGCCCGGTCCGCGAGCGTAACGATCAGCCTGTTGGGATAGGCCGTCGGCGAAGCGGCGCGGATTTGCTTTGCAATCGAGATTTCGTCGCGATGGGGATTGAGTGCGCAAGCTGCCATGAAGGCGCTCGCGGTTGAGCGGCTGATACCTGCGTAGCAGTGAATGACCAGCGGTGCTGCGCGGCCCCATTTGCGCACAAACGTCAAGACCTGCTCGACGTGGTCGCCGGATGGCGCAACGAATCCGTCGGCGGGCTCGTT
>JBBRGE010000027.1:0-11473 GCA_038241045.1 Hyphomicrobiales bacterium
CATGGGGCAAGATGCAAAGCATCTTCGCAACCGTGCGCTACTTCGATGGCACCGAACATTTCGCATGGATTTGCCAATGGACGATGACTGCGCTTGTCGCATGCGCGCTCGTCGCGTTGTGGCGCAGCCGCGTGCGGTACGCGATCAAGGCCGCAGGCCTCGCCACCGGCACGCTGTTGGCAACGCCTTATCTATTTCTTTACGACGTCATGGTTCTCGCCATTCCGGTAGCGCTGATCGTCCGCATCGGCCTGAAAAGCGGTTTCCGTAAGTATGAGCTGCCTGCGTTGGGCGCCATTCTGGCGCTGCTCTTTATATACCCTGCGGTGGGCGCGCCCACCGGATTCGCCGCGACGCTCATCATGGCAGCGGTGATTGCGGGCCGCGCCGGTCTGTTCGGCGTGGCGAAACACAACGAGCATTCAGCGCAACAAGAAGTTCCGCAGTTGCAAACTTGATGCAGGCCGCGATGTCTATGACGCAGGCTCCCAGCGAAAATGAGGAATCCGCCATTCCTCGCATCCTTGTTTCGGTCTGTCTCGCACTTTGCATCATGAACGTGTTTTCGCTCGTGGTGTCGGCGATGTCCGGCCAATGGATTCTCGATTCCGCCGGACTGGGAATTCCGACGGACTTTGCCAATGTCTATGCTGCCGGCAAGCTCGTTCTCGATGGTCATCCGGCAACAGCCTACGACTGGGATGCACACAAGCGCGTTGAAGAGTTTGCTCTCGGTCAAAAATTCGACGGCTATTTCGGCTGGCACTATCCGCCGCCATTTCTATTTATTGCCGCGCTGCTGGCGAAACTTCCTTACTCGGCCGCCTTCGCCGGATGGCTGGTATTGAGCTTTATTCCTTATCTGTTGGCCATCCGCGAGCTGACGGCGCATCGGATCGGATGGACCATCGCTTGCGCGTTCCCCGTGGTGCTTGTCAACGCGATGATCGGCCAGAACGGGTTTCTCACCGCGTCGCTGATCGGCGGGACAGTTTACCTGATGCCCAAGCGGCCAATTCTGGCGGGAATTTGCCTCGGTCTGCTGACTTACAAACCGCAATACGGATTGCTGTTTCCGCTGGTGCTGATCGCGGGCGGCTACTGGCGCACATTCGTTTCGGCTGCCGTCACCGCAATTGCGATCGCCGCAATCTCATATCTCGCTTACGGCGCGGAGACCTGGGTCGCGTTCTTCCATTGGCTGCCGCGAGCCTCGCAGGCGTTTCTGTCTGACGGCTTTGCTGAATTCGGCAAAATGCAGAGTGCGCTATCTCTGACGCGTTTTCTCGGCGGCAGCGACGCGTTCGCATGGGCAATGCAATGGAGTGTCACCGGTTTCGTTGCTTTGGCATTAGTTCTGTTGTGGCGGAAACGAGTGCCGTTCGAGATCAAGGCGGCCGCATTGACGACAGGGACGTTACTGGCCACGCCTTATCTTTATCTCTACGACATCATGGTTCTGGCTATCCCATTCGCGCTGATGATTCGCATGGGACTGGCGGATGGCTTCCGGAAACATGAATTGCCCGCGCTCGGCGTTGCGACGGCGCTGCTCGTCTCGTTTCAATTCGTTGTTGCCCCGGTCGGCTTCGTCGCAACGCTGATCATCGCGTGGCTGGTTGCACGGCGCGCCATTGCCTTATGGAACCGAGACAGCGAAGCGTTCGTATTGACGGCTGCGCGCGCCTAAGCGTTTTGCTGCGCTGCGAATTTTCTGCATGCCGCGCCAAAAACCTTGTTTCCCTTTTTGAATTGTTGTTCAGTTCTTTCAGGGAGATAAACTCCGTCAATGGTTTACAGGCGAACTCATCAGGTTGTGAAACGGCTCGCCGCGCGCCGTAACGCCATTCTCAATGCCGCGCGTGACGCTGCAGCAGATGGCGGAATGGCGGCGGTCCAGATCGCGCCGGTCGCGACACGCGCCAATGTCGCCGCAGGCACGGTCTATCGCTATTTTCCATCCAAAGCCGATCTGATCTCCGAACTGATCGCCGATGTCTCGCGCGGTGAGTTGCTGGCCATACGCCGTGCCGCCGATGCCGCGCCGGGGCCATCTTCGGCGCTTGCTGCAGCCGTGACGACCGTTGCGGTCCATGTGGTTTCAAACCGCAAACTGGCTTGGGGTATTCTGGCTGAACCCGTCGATGTCGATGTCACCGAATCGCGAATGGCAAGTCGCCGCGAGATCGCTGCCGAAATGGAATTGCGCATCGATGCGGCGATGCGCGCGGGACATTTGCCGTCGCAGGACACTGCATTGGCGGCAACGGCTTTGATCGGCGCGCTGCATGAATCGCTTGTGGGTCCGTTGGCACCGAACGACCTTGACGATCCCGTCAGGCTGCGCGACGCCGTGCAAACGATAACGCTGTTCGCGCTCCGCGCGGTCGGCGTGCTCGATGCCCGTGCCCGCGGTCTCGTGGTGCAGGCGGTGATGCCGGCGCTTCCGGCGAAGCGGGAAATGAGCGCTCTTGCTGGTTGAGACGCTGCGGCGGAGATAATCGATGTCCATCATGATGCCCGCTGCGGATCAGGCGACGCTGGATCGCCGCGACGAAATCATCGCCGCCTTGAGCAAGATCGTGCCGGGCGAGGGTGTCATTTCCAGTGAACGGGAAATGCAGCCTTATGAATCCGACGCGCTCACTGCCTATCGTCAGCCCCCGATGGTGGTGGTGCTTCCCGACACAACCGAGCAGGTGTCGCGGATTCTGAAGTATTGCTACGACAACGCTATTAAAGTCGTTCCGCGAGGATCTGGCACATCCCTTTCCGGAGGCGCCCTGCCGCTTGCCGATGGCGTGCTTCTTGGTCTTGGGAAATTCAAGCGCATTCGCGAAATCGATTTCGACAATCGCGTTGTTGTGGTTGAACCCGGCGTGACCAATCTCGCCATCAGTCAGGCGGTTGCGCATGAGGACTTCTATTACGCACCTGATCCATCGTCTCAAATCGCCTGTTCGATCGGCGGCAACATTGCGGAGAATTCCGGCGGCGTTCACAGCCTCAAATACGGAATGACAACCAATAATGTGCTCGGTTGTGAATTTGTCCTGATCACCGGCGAAATCCTGCGTATTGGCGGCAAGGCACCCGAAACTGACGGCTACGATGTGATGGGAATCATCACCGGCTCCGAGGGGTTGTTGGGTGTCGTGACCGAGGTGACGGTGCGTATCCTCAAAAAACCCGAGACCGCGCGCGCTCTCATGGTCGGCTTTGCTGAGATCGAGGCGGCGGGGCAATGTGTCGCCGATATCATCGGCGCAGGCATCATTCCGGGTGGCATGGAGATGATGGATAAGAACGCTATCCATGCTGCGGAGGCTTTCGTTCATGCAGGTTATCCGCTCGATGTCGAGGCGTTGCTGATTATCGAACTGGATGGTCCCGGCGTCGAAGTCGATGAGTTGATCGGTCGCGTGGAAAAGATCGCGCGCGGTTGTGGATCGACCACTTTGCAGATCTCGAATTCCGAACAAGAGAGACTGCTGTTCTGGGCAGGCCGCAAGGCTGCGTTTCCCGCTGTAGGTCGCATGTCGCCGGATTATCTGTGCATGGACGGCACCATTCCGCGCGGCAAATTGCCTGCTGTCTTGGCGCGAATCCGCGATCTGTCGGAAAAGTACGGATTGCGCGTGGCCAATGTTTTTCACGCCGGCGACGGCAATTTGCATCCGCTGATTCTCTATGATGCAAACATTCCAGAAGAGATGGACAGGGCAGAGGCCTTCGGTGCTGACATTCTGCGGGCGTGCGTTGAAATGGGCGGCGTGCTGACCGGCGAACATGGCGTCGGCGTCGAAAAGCGCGACTTGATGCCGGAAATGTTCAGCGACATCGATCTCGCACAGCAACAACGTTTGAAATGCGCGTTCGACACTAAAGGACTACTCAACCCGGGTAAGGTTTTCCCGACGCTTCATCGCTGCGCCGAACTGGGCCGGGTCCATGTGCATCACGGCAAGCTCCCCTTTCCCGATATCCCGCGTTTTTGATCGGAATTCTTCGTGGATACCCTCAAAGTGCGTGACGCGAAGGACGTGGAGCAGGCGGTGCGCGACGCCATCGCGGCCGAGCAACCACTTGAGATCATCGGTCACGGAACCAAGCGGACCATTGGACAGCCGATGGTCACCAATGCGCTGCTCGATCTGTCCGCACTCAATGCGGTGACCCTCTACGAGCCGAATGAACTCGTGCTGACATTGCAGGCCGGTGCACCTATGGCGGATGTGCTGTCGCTGATCGATTCTAAAAATCAGCAGTTCGCCTTTGAGCCGATGGATACATCGATTTTGCTAGGAACGCCGCGCGGTGCAGGCACCATCGGCGGAACCATATCGGCTGGCCTTGCGGGGCCACGCCGGATCAAGGCGGGTGGCGCGCGCGATCATCTTCTCGGTTTGCACGGCGTTTCGGGTTTTGGCGATTCATACAAAGCAGGCGGCCGCGTCGTGAAAAACGTGACCGGCTACGATCTGTGCAAACTGCTGGCGGGTTCGTGGGGCACCTTGTCGGTCATGACGGAAATGACGTTGAAGGTGATGCCGAAGGCCGAGAGCGAGCGGACGCTGGTGCTCTGCGGGCTCGATGACATTGTGGCGGGTCGTGCGATGACCGCCGCCCTTGGTTCCTCCTTCGACGTATCTGGCGCCGCGCATCTGCCTGCTTCAAAGCATCGAGGCGCGGTCGATGCCCTCAAAAATATCGGCGCATCGGAAGAGGGCGTGACGTTGATACGGCTGGAGGGCATCGGGGCGTCAGTGCTCGATCGTGCCAAATCCCTTAGCGCCCAATTGGCGTCTTTTGGACAAGTAAGCCTGATCGAGGATGTTCAATCCTCGGACGTCTGGGCATCGATTCGCGATGTTGCAATTTTTGCATCAAATGGTCCGCTCGGTTCCTGGCCGGTGTGGCGGATCGTCTGCCCGCCTGCGGCCGGGGCCACCCTCGGTCAGTCACTCGCTCGCGATACCGGCGGCGAGGTTGTCTACGACTGGGCTGGCGGCTTGATCTGGGCGGCGCTTCCGCCAGCACCGGACGCTCGTGCGTCGATGTTGCGTGATCGTCTCAAAAGTATCGATGGGCATGCGACGCTTATTCGTGCGGCCGATCAGGTACGCGTCGTGGTCGATGTATTCCACCCCCAACAAGCAGGCGTTGCTGCATTGAGCCAACGCGTCAAAGCGAGCTTCGATCCAAAAAATATTCTCAATCGCGGGCGGATGGTTAGAACATGACTCGGAAATGTGGACACCGGTGTTCCGGTAAGGTCATGCTCCATATGGCAAGCGAAGCATGAAAACCGAGTTCTCGCTCGCCCAACTGGCAGATCCGGATATTCGCGAAGCGAACAAGATCCTGCGCGCCTGCGTTCATTGCGGTTTCTGCACCGCGACCTGTCCGACCTACGTGTTGTTGGGCGATGAACTCGATAGTCCGCGCGGCCGCATCTATCTCATCAAAGACATGCTTGAGAACGACCGCGCGCCGACAGAGGAAGTCGTCAAGCACATCGATCGGTGCCTATCGTGTCTGGCCTGCATGACGACCTGCCCATCCGGCGTGAACTACATGCATCTGGTCGATCAGGGCCGCGTCAAGATCGAAAGGGAATTTGCGCGTCCGCTACTGGAACGCGCCTTGCGCGCAATGCTCGCCACCATTCTGCCCCGACCCGGCCTGTTTCGCGCAAGCATGATCGCGGCGCGGTTTGCCAAGCGGCTGGTGTGGTTATTGCCGGAATCGCATGGCGCGCGTGTCAATCCGACGGTGTTCGATCGCATTCGCGCCATGTTGGCATTGGCACCGGCGTCATTGCCCGCGAAGGGACCGAAGGGTGGGACGACATTCCCGGCAGAAGGCAAGCAGCGCGGTCGCGTCGCACTGCTTCAAGGCTGCGCCCAGCAGGTACTGTCCCCCGGAATCAACGATGCCGCGATCCGTTTGCTGACCCGCCACGGTGTCGAGGTCGTGCTGGTTGCGGACGAGCAATGCTGTGGATCGCTGACGCATCATATGGGGCTCGATGATGATGCTCTGCGTCGGGCGAGGGCGAATATTGAGGTCTGGACAAGTGAGATGGAGCGTAATGGACTCGACGCCATTATTGTCACGACCTCCGGCTGCGGCACGACGATCAAGGACTACGGCTATATGTTGCGGGAAGATCGTGCTTTTGCTGAAAAAGCCGCTCGCGTTTCTGCCCTTGCGATGGACGTGACCGAGTATGTCGAAAGTCTGAATATCGAGTGGCCGACAAACCGCAATGATCTAATTGTCGCGTATCACTCCGCCTGTTCGTTGCAGCACGGTCAGAAAATCACACAGCTGCCGAAAGAATTGCTTTCCAAGAGCGGTTTCGTGGTGAAAGATGTGCCTGAGAGTCATCTGTGTTGCGGCTCGGCAGGAACGTACAATATCCTCCAGCCCGACATTGCGGAGCGGTTGCGCGAAAGAAAGATCGCCAACATCGCATCTACGAAACCGGATATTGTTGCCGCAGGCAACATTGGATGCCTGGTGCAGATTGGTTTGAGTTCGAATGCTGATGGAAGGTTTTTCCCTGTCGTACATACAGTCGAGCTTCTTGACTGGGCGACAGGCGGCCCGCCGCCGGAATCTTTCAAAGGATCGATGAAGAGCCCCCGCCTTGGGAGTGCTTGAACGCCGATAAATTATTTCGGCGGAAAATGGAGGACCACGAATGGCTAAATCGAAGAAGAAAAAAGGCAAGAAAAGCAAAAAGAGCAAGAAGCTGAAGAAGTCGATGATGGCGAAGAAAAAATCCGCGAAGAAATCCAAGAAGTCGAAGAAATCTTCTAAGAAAAAATCTGCCAAGAAGAAGTCGGCCAAAAAAACCGCTAAAAAATCTGCGAAGAAAAAATCGGCAAAGAAAGCCTTGAAGAAGTCGGCCAAGAAGAAGAGTGCGTCCAAGCCGGCCGCGAAGCCGATGATGCCCAAGCCCGCCGCACCTGCACCGAGCGCGAGCTGGATGAACCCCGCGCCGCGTCCGGCAGCTCCGGCACCGAGCTGGTCGTCGGGATTCGGCTCCGGCAATAAGGACGACAGCAACAATTGACGCCGATTGACCGCCGTTAAGTGCGGACCGCGAAAGCTAAAAGGCCGCAGCACCTCGTCGCTGCGGCTTTTTTGCATGGTGACCGCTCCCGTCACGGGCTTGGAACACACGATTCGTTGGATTCCACCCCTCGCTGCCTTGGACCCTTTCCATCACTGACGACAGGTTCAGGTCGCACAAATCGTTAGTTTTTCAGCCGAAAACGCTCAATTGCGGCAAGATTCTGTTGTTGGAATATCACACTGCGGCATAACATCGCTAAGAAAGGCCAAAACGCCTAAAAAGGCGGCATTTGCTTGGGTTTTTTGCTTCTCCCGAAGGAGTTTGACCAGCAGATTGGCCTCACGAAATTCGCTCAGTCGATTAACGTTTGTCATTCCGACCTTCGGCAATCGCACTGGATTTTAAACGATGATGGGGATCGTCATGAAGAAAGTAAGTTTGTCAGTCGCAGCAATCGTTGCGATGGGTCTGTCCACCGGGGCTGCTTCCGCCGCCGATTTGGGCGCAAAGGTTTATCGGAAGGCTCCAGTAGTCGCTGCGTACAATCCTTGGGATATCGCATTCGGCTCGGCCATCATGAGCGACTACGTATTCCGCGGTATCACTCAGTCGAACCACAATCCGTCAGTCACGGCTTATTTCGAGCCGCGTTACAACATCAACCCGAACCTTCAGCTCTATGTCGGTTCTTCGTTCGAGAGCATTTCTTTCCCGAACCGTGCAGCAGCTGAAGTTGATATCTACGGCGGTATCCGTCCGACCTTCGGCGCTTTCGCGTTCGACTTCGGTGTGTTCGGCTACCTGTATCCAGGCGGAAAGTGCTTTGGAAATGGCAACACAGGCGCCGCTTTTGGCAATTGCGGCAACAGCGTCGATTTCGGACCTCTTCCGATCAACGCCAACTTCGCCAAGAAGGACGCCAGCTTCTACGAAGTCTACGGCAAGGTGAATTACACCTTCAACGACAGCTTCTCGATGGGCGGCAACGTGTTCTACTCGCCGAACTTCGTGAATACGGGCGCTGAAGGCACCTACGCTTCGGTCACCGCGAAATACACCGGAGCAGCAGGGTTGGTGCCATGGGGCGCTGGCTACTACATCTCGGGTGAATACGGTCGCCAGTGGCTTGGAACGCCTGATGCCTTCTACTTCCTCAACAACGGAACCTTGGGTAAAAACGGAACCGGAACGTACGCAGACTACAACACTTGGAACGTCGGCATTGGCTTCACCAAGTCGGTCTTCACGCTTGATCTGCGCTACTCCGACACCGACCTCTCGAAAGAGAATTGCAACTACTTCACCAGCGATTTCAGCACGACTACGGTCGGTGCAAATGGTAACTTCGCTTCGAAGTGGTGCGGCTCGACCTTCATCGCCAAGCTCGGTGTTGATCTGACTGCGATGACCAACCTGAAGTAATTTCTTTCTTCGGATTTAAAGGGGCGGCAGAACAATCTGCCGCCCTTTTTGTTTGTGTGGTGTTGCCATTCTCGCTACGGGTGGGTCGTGAACGAAAACTGGCGACAGGCGATATCGGCTTACCGGAGCAAGATCGGCGATTTCCGTCTTGCGGTTGGAGCGGTTGCGGGATTGGGCGCAGCTATCGCGATCGGCGTCATGGAATGGATGTCGATTGAATTCCAGTATCCGTTGGCCGTAGTCCCCTTTGCCACCTCAATCGTCCTTGTCATCGGATCGCCGCAGTTGCCGGCCGCTCAGCCCCGCGCCTTGATCGGCGGCCACGTCATTTCGACGCTGGTTGGGCTTGCGATGGTCAAAAGCGTCGGACCGCAGCCGTGGGTAGCAGCCGTCGCCGTTGGCCTTTCAGTGCTGGTGATGATGCTGACGGATACATTTCATCCTCCAGCCGGAATCGACCCGCTGCTTGTGGTTTCAGCCAATCTGTCCTGGCAATTTTTGCTTGCACCGGTGCTGGCGGGCACGTTTATGCTCACGGCATTCGCGTTGGTGTGGCATCGCTGGCTATGGCGCCGGAATTGGCCGGAGCGATGGCTTTAAAATTCTCGACGGCTACACGGGTTTGAAGTCCGTCTTGTCACTGATCGTGAATTGGCTCCCCGAACGAACCACCGCGATTTGCCGCTGGTGAAATGCCTCGAGCGTCTTGCGATGTCCGATTGATATGACAGTCGTGGCAGGGAGCTTTTCGGCGATCAGCCGGTACAGCATCGCTTCCGATGGTTCATCCAAAGATGCCGTTGCCTCATCCAGAAAAAGATAGTCCGGATTCTGCAGCAGTGCGCGCGCAACTCCCAGCCGTTGCTGTTCGCCGAGTGAAAGCGTTCGATTCCAGTGCCCGTCTTGATCGAGCTTAACGGCCAATGCGGGCAGCCCCACCTCTGTCAAAACCTCGCGAAGTTTCTCAGGGGCGAACGATCCATCCTTCGCGGGATAGGAAATTGCAGCCGACAGGGTGCCAACAGGGAAGTATGGCCGTTGCGGCAATGTCATGAGCGCTGCATCTGGCGGTATTTCGATTGCGCCACTCCCAAATGGCCAAATGCCGGCTATCGCACGCAACAGCGTCGATTTCCCCGCACCCGAAGGCCCGGTGACGAGCGTGCGTTCACCGCGCTGCAGATTGAGATTCGATACATCGAGAAGGGGATCGCCATTCGGCAAGCGGATCGCGAGGTTGTCCAGTCTGATCTTGTCCAAGGCCGCTCCCGCAACAATACGGATCGCCGATGGATCTGCGGCCTGGGTTTCTGCCAGATCGATTCCTGTTTCAAAGCCTTCAAGGCGTATAATCACGGCCTGCCATTCCGCCATCTGCCGGTACACACTGATGAAAAACGACAGCGCGCCCTGTACGCTGCCGAAGGCCGACGCGGTCTGCATCATGCCGCCGAGTTGAATTTTCTCCGCGAAGTAAGCGGGCGCAATCAACACATACGGAAATATGACTGAGGCCTGAGAATAGCTGGCTGTGAATGCAGTGACCTTTTTTGTACGACTCATGATGCCAAGCCAGTTTTCAACCACGAGCTTGAATCGCTGCTGGAGTCGTGTGCGTTCGGCCACTTCACCGCGCAACAACGCAATCTGCTCGGAGTTTTCTCGCACGCGAACAAGATTGAACCGAAAATCCGCTTCGTACTTCTGTTGTCGGAAATCAAGACCGACCAATGGCCAGCCAATCGCATGCGTCAGCCAAGTGCCGAGCGCTGAGTAAATCAATGCGCCCCAGACCAAATATCCGGGAAAATCGATGTCCCGTCCGAACATATGTAACGGCGCGGCATTCGAGAGACCCCACAAAATCACGACGAACGAAAACAGCGTGACGATAGAACTCAGAAGACCGATCCCAATCGTCAATGTTCGTTCGACATAAAGTTTAACGTCGTCTGTGATGCGTTGATCGGGATTGTCGGCCGCGTCGCCGTGTAGCTGCATCCGATAGTGATTGGCGTGATTGAGCCAATCCGTGAGATAGCGCGTCGTCATCCACGACCGCCAACGGATCTGCAGCCATTGATTGAGATAAAGCTGATACACGGCGATGCCGATGTAGATCATCGCCAGCACCGAGAAATAACTCAACTCGTAAACGAAATTATCCCAATTGCGCTCTTGCAGCGCATTATAGAACCGGTTGTTCCAGGAATTCAGCAACACCGAGATCGCGACCGAAGCCAGTTCGAGGCCGATCACAGCTGCGAGCAGGCCGCGTCCCGCCCATTTGTCATCCGAACGAAAATAGGGAGCGGAGATGCGCCACACCGCCGCGATCGTAGAGCCAATGCCGTTCACAGATTTTTTTTCTCCGGGGAGTCTCTTAAGGCCTTGAAAACATAGGTAATAAGAGAAATTAGACTAAAGTAGAAAGTTGCAGGAGGCGCGACATCTTGTCTCACCTACCTTGATGACCCTAGCATGTCTGACAGGCGCGGGGCCGGGGCTTCATCATCATCGCAGGGTTGTGAGCGCATTTCCGCACGGGAAAACGCTCGATGCCGTGTCGAAGAGAAATCCCCCGATCCGCGCAGACGTAGAGCCAATTCCGCGTTGGCTTACGGTCACAACATCAAGTGGGGGGAGAAACGTCCATGTGGAACCAAATTTATAATCCGCTCGGCAGTGCCGCGCTATCGACGATCTGTGCAGCGCTACCCGTCGTCACGCTTCTGGTGCTGATCGCGAGCGGCAAGGTGAAGGCGCATCTTGCCGCCATCATCGCGCTGATCGTCGCCAACCTCGTTACTATCTTCGTATTCACCATGCCTGCCGGCATGTCGATCCGGGCTTCGCTTCTTGGCGTTGTCGTCGGATTTTTCCCAATCGGCTGGATCGTATTGAACGTCATCTTCCTTTACCGCATCACGGTTGAGACCGGACGATTCGAATTGTTGCAGCGTG
>JBBRGE010000028.1:0-11431 GCA_038241045.1 Hyphomicrobiales bacterium
CTGCGAGAATGGTGAGGCCGATATAGCCGACCATGAAAATGATCGTCATCGGCACGAGATATTTCAGCTTTTCGGCGATGAGCGCCCTGATCGAAGCGTGCGCCGCCTCGATCGCCTTCGCATTGGCTGCCATGACAATTCCCCCGGTTGTTGTTTTCGTTTCGCGGATCCCGCGTTCGACTCCTGATCGTCGGTTCGAGGCCGAGAAAACCGACGCGCGCCTGCCTACGGGGGCGAGGCGCAATGTCAGCTTTGCTTGGCGCGCGCCAAAGTTTGTTCGCGGCGGTGACATCTGGACGCCGTCATCGGCGTGCGGGACGTTCCGCTCCCTGTCAGATTTTTCGTCCCGCTTTATGCGGGTTTTGCCACCATCAAGTTTGCGAATGGTGGCTGGTTCGTCTTTACGCGCGGCCCGTAAAGTGACAAAATTAATTAAAGCGATGGTCTCAATCGCAATTTATAATACTGGGGAGTGAGCGATGAATTTCGACATCGATTGCCTGCGCACATTCCTGCTGGTTGCGGACAGCATGAGTTTCTCGCGCGCGGGCGAAATGGTTGGTCGCTCCCAATCGACCATTAGCCAGCAAATCAATAAGCTCGAAAAACAGGTCGGCAAGAGTTTGCTCGACCGCCGCAAGGGCCGCGTTTTCGAACTCACCTCGGAAGGCACCAAGCTGCTGCAATATGCGCGGCGCATGCTGCAACTTAACGACGAAGCCTATGCCTCGATGTCTGACGATGTGCTCACTGGATTCGTGCGGCTGGGCGTGCCGCTGGATTTCTTTGGTCGTGATTTCACAACCTGGCTTGCCGGCTTCAAGGCGCTACATCCGATGGTGGGACTCGAGATCGAAGCCAATCAATCCGAGAATCTGATGAAGCGTAGCGCACGCGGCGAATTCGATCTCGCCTTCTTCAAACAGGAAACTGGCGCAAAGCAAGGTACGGTCACGCTGCGCGAACAGCTTGTCTGGGTTGCAGGTGCGAATTATATACCCGACGCCGTCGAGTCGATGCCGCTCATTCTGTTTCCCGAAGGCTGTGCCTATCGCCGCTGCGCGATCTCCGCGTTGCAGGAGAACCAGCGATCATGGCATCTCAGTTTTGTCAGCCCGAGTTTCGAATTACTGCGATCCGCTGCGATCGAAGGCATGGGAATCACGGTGCTGGCGCGTGCGCTGGTCGCGCCGCCGTTGCGCATTATCAGTCATAATATCCGGTTGCCGGAATTGCCGACGGTGGAGCTTGTTTACTCGCAGGGGCGGCGGACCAATTCTCGCGTTGTGGGCGAGCTTGCGGCATATCTTGCCGACAGCTTGGTGGGTGCTACACCGTCCAATAGGGTGCCTCGAACGCTACAACCGTCTTTTGACGCGTGAAATCAAACTGAGGGCGGTTCGATCTGAAATGCGTGAGTTCGAATCCTCTCGCTCCAGCGAAAGGGCGCGCATGGGTTCTACTCCCCGTTCAGACGCGGATTTGCAGAGCTTTAATTCGGGACGCAAGCGTCGTCGGCTTGACGCCGAGAAGAGTTGCGGCGCCAGCGTCTCCCGAAATCCTTCCGCCGGATGCCGCGAGCGCCGCCTGAATATTTGCTCGCTCCTGCTCTCGGAACTCACTTTTTGTCAGGATCGTCGGATGAGCGGGAAGTTTTCGTGGATTTGCACTCGGCAGATCCAAATTCATCTTCTCAGGAAGATCAATTTTAAGACGACCGCTCTGAGAAAGAATTATCGCCCGTTCCACAACGTTTTGAAGCTCCCGTACATTTCCTGGCCAGTTGTATTGCGACAAACGCCGGGCGTCGCCTTCGGAGAGGCGCAGACCTGGCTTACGGCCTTTCGCTCCACTGATAATAAAATGTTGGGCAAGCAGTGGTATGTCTTCGCGCCGGGCGCGCAACGGGACGGATTCGATTGGAAAAACATTGAGCCGAAAATAAAGGTCTTTGCGAAAGCGGCCCTGCTGTGCGTCGCCTTTTAGATCGCGGTTTGTTGCCGCAATCACACGCACATCGACAGTGCGCGTCCGCTCATCACCCACGCGCTCGAAATGGCCTTCTTGCAGGACTCGCAAGAGTTTGCCTTGAAGTTCCAGCGGGATCTCACCGACTTCATCAAGAAAAAGGGTGCCGCCATCCGCAAGTTCAAAGCGCCCAATGCGATCGCGCAATGCGCCAGTGAACGCGCCTTTAACATGACCAAAGAATTCGCTTTCAAAAAGCTCGCGCGCGATCGCCGCGCAATTGACGCGAATCAGCGGACGGTTTTGCCGGCTACTTGCTTCGTGAATTGCACGCGCGATCAATTCCTTGCCCGTGCCGGATTCACCGGTAATCAAAACTGAGGCGTCGGACGGTGCGACGAGCTTTACTTGCCGTAAGATACTTTGAATCGCTGCGGATTGGCCGATAATGCCGCGCGGGTTTGTCTCAATTCGGATTTCTTCCTGAAGGTATGCGTTTTCCTGCTGCAATCGCTCGCGCAGCTGATCGACTTCAGCGAGCGCTACGCGCAACTTCTCATTGGCCTCGCGGCGTTGGCTGACGTCGCGAAACACGATGACTGCACCGACGACGAGATCGCGATCACGAATAGGTGTCGATGTATACTCCACCCACACCGGCGACCCATCCTTACGCCAGAACACTTCATTGTCGATCTTGTGGACTGCGCCGTCGCGAAATGCCGCGTAAATTGGACAATCTTCGTTCGGATAATGCCTCCCGTCATGATGACTATGGTGGACGATCGAGTGGATGTCTTTTCCTACGAGTTCTTCTGCCATCCATCCAAGCATGCGCTCCGCAGCCGGATTGACGAAAGTCGTTTTACCTTCGGCGTTGACGCCATAAATTCCTTCGCCGGCGGCACGGAGGATCAATTGATTTTCGCGTTCAATGTCGCGGAAGACGCGCTCGACGCGTTGCCATGCGGAAATGCCTCCGCGCATGTAGTCGTCAGCGGCGGCATCTACCGACCGGCGCTGCCGTTCGTCCAGATCGCTGATTGTGAGTAAAACCAATAGCGATTGATCTTGGGTCACAAGTGCGCCCGTATATTCAACGCGCAATTGCACGTCGGCGGCATGACGCGGGATGAGGGACCGCGTCCAATAAGTCCCCATTGCAAGGATCGCTTGGGTAAAAACGATCAGCGCAGGCAGTTGGCCTGGGTGAAGCGCGCTGATCTTCATCTGTTTCAACAGAGCGCGGTCGTATCCGAGCAGCGTGCAGGCCGCATAATTTGCGTCCATGATTTGATCGGCATGAGGATCGAGCACGAGCATCGGTTCGGTCGAAAGATCAAAGACGCGGCCGGCGAGGCCTGCGGCGGCGAGCCGTGATTTGGTGCCGTTTATCAACTCGAACGCGTCGGACATTCACGATATCTCGTAACTAATTCGCGAATTCTCGTTTATCACGATTTTTCGTAACTGCCAATACGTCGCAGTGCCGTTGAGGTTATTGACGATTTGGCCAATGCGGTAATGGCACGAAGCTTGCTGATAAATCACTGAAACGATTCATGCAGGGGAGCTTCCTATGTCCATTTTCGACAATCCATTCGACGCCGAGAAGACCCTACATTCCGCTGGCTGCGCATGCGGCAGGCACTCATCGCAGACCGAACATGATCGTGAGATTGCGCTGCAATGCTCGCCGGTGACGAATGCAGAGGATGCGTATGAAGGCGTTGTCGCCTCTGCAGTCTTGCGGGCCATGTTTCCCCAGGACGTGGCGCGTCGCGCATTCCTCAAATCAGTCGGCGCATCGACGGCGCTCGCTGCTGTCTCGCAATTTTTCCCTCTGAAGACCGCGACCGAAGTCTTTGCACAAGCTGCTCCACTTGAGAAAAAAGATCTGAAGATCGGCTTTATCCCAATCACATGCGCGACCCCGATCATCATGGCGGCGCCAATGGGCTTCTACGCGAAGAACGGTCTCAACGTCGAAGTCATTAAAACAGCGGGCTGGGCTGTCGTTCGCGACAAGACCGTCAACAAGGAATACGACGCCGCGCACATGCTTTCGCCGATGCCTCTCGCGCTGACGTTGGGTGCAGGATCGAACCCCATCGATTTCACGATGCCGGCAGTGGAGAACATCAACGGGCAGGCCATTACGCTTGCTCTCAAACACAAAGACAGGCGCGATCCGAAGGACTGGAAGGGCTTCAAGTTTGCCGTACCGTTCGATTACTCGATGCACAATTATCTGTTACGGTACTACCTCGCAGAAAATGGCATCGATCCCGATACCGACGTCCAGATTCGTTCTGTTCCCCCGCCGGAAATGGTCGCCAACCTTCGCGCCGATAATATCGACGGCTTCCTGGGGCCGGATCCGATGAACCAGCGCGCAGTGTTCGACAATGTCGGCTTCATTCACATCCTGACGAAAGACATCTGGGATGGTCACCCCTGCTGCGCGTTCGCAGCCTCTAAAGAATTCGTCACGACGATGCCAAATACCTATGCGGCATTGCTCAAATCGATCATCGATGCGACCGCGTTCGCGCATAAGGCGGAGAACCGCAAGCAGATCGCCGAAGCCATTGCGCCGGCAAATTATCTCAATCAGCCGCAGATCGTGCTTGAGCAGATTCTCACGGGCACCTTTGCGGATGGTCTTGGCAATATTGTCACCCAGCCGAACCGGCTCGATTTCGATCCATTCCCTTGGCAGTCGTTTGCAGTGTGGATCATGACGCAGATGAAGCGCTGGGGTCAGATAAAGGGCGACGTTGATTATAAAGGCGTTGCAGAAAAAGTCTTCTTATCGACCGACACCGCTAAACTGATGAAGGATGTCGGTATGACTCCGCCCACGACCACAACCAAGAGCTTTGTCGTGATGGGCAAGACCTTCGATCCTGCGAAGCCGGAAGAATATCTCAACAGCTTCAAGATCAAGAAGGCTGGCTAAGGATGGCGTCCCTCAGGCTTCGTGCCGCGGTCATGTCGGTGGTCATTTTTGTAACCTTTATCGGCGCATGGCATCTGGCGACGCGAAGCACCAGTGCGGTCGTGGCAATGAACCCTGAATACGCCAAGCTGATGGGCCTTAATGCGACGCAGGGCAAATCGGCGATGCCTGGCCCGCTCGATGTCGGCGCAAAGCTTTGGGAACACATCAGACGGCCGTTCTACGACAACGGGCCGAACGACAAGGGCTTGGGAATACAGCTCGGCTACTCCATCGCGCGCGTGTTGCTTGGGTATTTTTTGGCGGTCATCGTCGCCATTCCTCTCGGATTTCTGATCGGCATGTCGCCGCTTATCAGCAAGGCGCTCGACCCCTTCATTCAGGTGCTGAAGCCGATATCGCCATTGGCGTGGATGCCGCTTGCTCTTTACACAATCAAAGACTCCAGCATATCTGCTATTTTCGTCATTTTTATCTGCGCGATCTGGCCGATGTTGCTTAACACCGCGTTCGGAGTTGCTTCGGTCCGTAAGGAATGGATCAACGTCGCGCGCACGCTCGAAGTGGGAGCGGTCCGTCGCGCGTTCACCATCATCCTTCCGGCCGCTGCGCCTACGATCCTAACCGGCATGCGAATTTCAATTGGAATTGCGTGGCTGGTGATCGTCGCCGCCGAGATGCTCGTAGGTGGGACCGGTGTCGGCTATTTCGTCTGGAACGAGTGGAACAACCTCTCCATCACGAACGTCATCATCGCCATTCTCGTTATCGGCGTCGTTGGTATGTTGTTCGACCAGATCCTCGCGCGGTTCACGCGCATGGTCACGTTCCCGGAATAGAAGATGACCCGGTTCATTTCCATCGAAGACATCGCGCGGCGCTATCCCGCAAGCGATCCATCCAAATCGGGCTCGGCTGTTATTTTCGAGCATCTTTGGCTTTCGATGCAACGCGGCGAGTTCGCATGCATCATCGGTCATTCTGGGTGCGGCAAGACGACTGTTCTCAATATTCTTGCCGGCCTTGATACGCCGAACGAAGGCGCAGTGATTGTCGACGGTCAAGCGATCGATGGCACCAGCCTCGACCGCGCGGTTATTTTCCAGAGCCACGCGCTGCTGCCCTGGCGCACGGTGATCGGAAACATTGGCTACGCGGTTTCTTCAAAGTGGCCGAAATGGAATCAGGCCAAGGTTAAAGCGCATGTGCAGACTTTTATCGATCTCGTTGGATTAACAGGGTCGGAACTGAAACGTCCTTCCGAGCTTTCCGGTGGCATGAAGCAGCGAGTGGGTATCGCGCGCGCATTGTCGATTACGCCTAAGATCATGCTGATGGACGAGCCATTTTCTGCTCTCGACGCGCTCACGCGCGGCACTCTTCAGGACGAGGTGCGGCGCATCTGTCTTGAGACAGGGCAAACGACATTCATGATCACTCACGACGTCGATGAAGCGATCTATCTCGCCGACAAAATATTTCTGATGACCAACGGGCCGAATGCCGTGCTCGCCGAAGTCGTTGAGAATCCACTGCCGAAAGACCGCGTTCGCATCGATCTGCATCGGCATCCACTTTACTATGTAACTCGAAACCACATTGTGGATTTTCTCGTGAGCCGAAGCAAAACTTTCACTGAGACAACGAAGAACCACGATCCGCGCAACGTGCCAGTTGTGCGGCCGGAGGCGAACGAGCCGTCAATTGTCTCATCCGGCCCCGGCCCCGACAGAAATCATCAGTCGGTGCCACGCACTCAAATAAAGTAAAATAGCAGGAGAACCTCATGAAGCGTTCAGACCTCACCGAAAAGCTGCTCGATATCAAACGCGAGAAAGGCTGGACCTGGAAATACATCTGCGAAGAAATTGGCGGTTATTCGGACGTGTTGATCGTCGGAGCGGTTCTCGGACAGATGAAGTTGACGAAACCGCAGGCAGCAAACGCTGCGGAGCTATTCGGCCTGTCGAAATCCGAAACCACCATGATTAACGAGACACCGATGCGTGGCGCCGACGTGCCTATGCCGCCGACCGATCCGTTGATCTATCGCTTCTATGAATTGGTGATGGTGAACGGGCCAGCGTGGAAGGCGCTGATCGAGGAAGAGTATGGCGACGGCATCATGTCGGCCATCGATTTCGATATGGTGATGGAACGTCTGCCGAATCCAAAGGGAGATCGCGTCAAGATCACGATGTCGGGAAAATTCCTGCCGTACAAATATTATGGTGCGAGCGGCAACGTGCCGGAATACGGCTTCAAGGAAGGTTAGTCAGCATGAGCCGACCGCCGTTTCCTCCATTCACGGCGGAAACCGCCGTGCAAAAAGCGCGCATGGCGGAGGATGCTTGGAATAATCGTGATCCGGCGAAAGTGGCGCTGGCCTACACGCCCGATAGCCAATGGCGCAATCGTGCGGAATTCATCACTGGCCGTGGTGAAATCGAGGCATTCCTAGCTCGCAAGTGGGCGAAGGAACTCGACTATAGGCTTATCAAGGAAGTCTGGACGTTCGGCGAAAACCGTATCGCGGTACGGTTCGCATATGAATACCACGACGACAGCGGATTCTGGCATCGTGCTTATGGAAATGAGAACTGGGAATTCGACGAGAGCGGGTACATGCGCAAGCGCATCGCCAGCATCAACGATCATCCGATCTCCGAGTTGGACCGCAAGTTCCGTTGGCCACTTGGAGTGCGGCCAGCCGGTCATCCTGGACTAAGCGAACTCGGCTTGTGAACATACCAAGTGCGTGGGTTAGCAGGCGCGACCGATAAGCCAAAAACACGCCTGCACCTGACACGCAAATGAATAGCTTACGATCCGACACCAGATCGGAAATCTCGTAACGGTTTTCAGCATCAACCTAGCATTTGTATATCGCCGCATATTGAGATGGCTCGACCTGAAATCGTGCGCCCATTCGGGATACACATGAAAACGATCTGGTCTGGAATCTGCTGCGGCGGTTAAGCGAATATCTGACGGCAGCAATGTCGCCAGCCGGCCGATGTGCCATCACGCGGTTGCAATGCTGAGTGGCATAGGCTTTGCTTTGTATTGCAAACATTCGCAACTGGACGCTGCTGTGACCGAGACTATTGCTGCCATTGTCGATCAGCATCGTTCAAAGACGGTGACGCCTGCCGAAACCGTCGCTCGCAGTTTTATGCGCATCCGCGATCACGGCGATCCCGCAATCTTCATCAGCCTGCGCGACGAGGCGCAAGCCATTGCGGAAGCTGAGGCGCTTTCGAGCAAGAATACCTTAGAGCTGCCGCTACTCGGCGTGCCGTTTGCCGTCAAAGACAACATCGACGTTGCAGGCCTGCCGACCACTGCCGCTTGTTCGGCGTTTTCTTATGTGCCGGCGCAAGATGCCAACACCGTGGCGCGACTGCGCGCGGCTGGCGCGATCGTCGTCGGCAAAACCAATCTCGACCAATTCGCGACTGGGCTTGTCGGCGTTCGTTCGCCATATGGAATTCCGACAAATCCAATTCGTGACGATCTTATTCCGGGTGGATCGAGTTCGGGCTCCGCTGTAGCGGTGTCAGCCGGTCTCGTTCCATTCTCGCTTGGGACAGACACCGCAGGCTCGGGTCGTGTTCCTGCGATGCTCAACAATATCGTCGGCCTGAAACCGAGCCTCGGATTGATGTCGACGTTCGGTGTCGTTCCGGCATGCCGCACGCTCGATTGCGTTTCGATATTTTCGCTCACCGTTGACGACGCCATGAGCGCGCTGAACGTGATGGCAGGTTACGATGCCTCCGATCCGTATTCGCGCGATCGCACCGTCGCAGCAATGACGGGATTCCCGCCCAGGCTTAGGCTTGGTGTCCCGCGCAAGGGCCAGTTGAAGTTTTTCGGCGACGAGAATTCAGAGAACGCCTACGAGGCGGCGGTTGTGCGGCTGATCGCGCTCGGTGCGGAAACAGTCGAGGTCGATATCGAACCGCTCTACGAGACGGCGCGGCTTCTTTACGAAGGTCCGTGGGTTGCGGAGCGTTATCTTGTGATCCGCGACCTGCTTGCTTCGAATCCCTCCGCCGTACATCCGGTGACACGCGAGATCACGATAGCTGGGGCGAAGGTGACTGCTGCGGATACGTTTGCTGCGCTATATCGGCTCGAAGAATTGCGCCAGATCGCACGAAACACGTTCGCGAAAGTCGATTCGCTTGTCCTTCCGACCGCGCCGACTGCCTACACCGTCGAACAGGTGCTGGCCGACCCGATCCAACTCAACAGCCGCCTCGGCACTTATACCAATTTTGTCAATCTGCTGGATCTGTGCGGACTTGCGGTTCCAGCGGCCATGCGTGCCGACGGCATTCCGTTCGGTATTACGCTGCTGGCGTCTGGGGGTAACGATGCGCTGCTCGCCAGCGTCGGACGGGTATTTCACGTCGACACCAGACTCAAGATCGGTGCGAAGGGCTTCACCCAACCACCTCTGGCATCTCTTTCCAATGCGATTGGCAAGGACGAAGTTGCGCTGGTTGCAGTTGGCGCGCACATGTCTGGGATGGCGCTCAATCACGAGCTGACATCACTTGGCGGACGATTGATCAAGGCAACAACCACGACGCCTGATTATAAACTCTACGCGCTCAAGGGAACGGTACCTCCGAAGCCGGGCATGTTGCGCGTCGAAGCCAATGCGGGCGCTGAAATCGAAATCGAAGTCTGGGCGCTGTCAGTCAAGAATTTTGGTACGTTCGTCGCTAGCGTTCCGTCGCCCTTATCGATCGGCACCGTGAATCTGGCCGGTGGTTCGGTAGCGAAAGGGTTTCTGGTCGAGGCCGCAGCCGTCGAGGGCGCCCGCGACATTACGAAGTTCGGCGGTTGGCGCGCGTTTGTGGCGGACGCTAACTCTCCGGTCTAAGGCATTAGAGTGATACGGCGTACACTTCATATTCGCCGCGCACTGTCTCGATGTGGTCGCGCATCGCGGCTGCCGCTCCGACGCGATCACCGCGCATGATCGCGACGACGACACGATCATGTTCGGCATGAGATTTTGAAAGGCGTCCGAGGTTCCGGAATTGCGCGCGCCGGAACGGTTGCACGCGAACGCGTGTCGCCAGCGTCATCTCGGCAATGTAGGTATTCTGCGAGCCCGCATAAATTGCATTATGAAACGCCTCATTGACTTCGTGAAAGCGCTGCGGGTTCCCTGCCTGGATCATTACACGAAGTTGTTCGTGGAGAGATTCCAGTGTGCCACGATCCGCGGCGTTCATGCGTTCTGCAGAAAGACCTGCGCATAGCGCTTCAAGTTCGGCCATCGCCTCGAACATGCTGTTGAGTCGTCCGATACTGGGGCGCGCTACCACAGCGCCGCGATGAACTCGTGAATCGACGAGGCCGCTCGCCGTTAATTGACGGATGGCCTCGCGAACCGGTGTGCGCGAAACGCCGAAACGGCGCGCAACGTCGCTTTCATCTAGCGGTGTTCCCGGCGGCAACGCGCCGCAGACGATATCGTCGGCAAGTTGCAGTCGTAGTTCTTCGGCGAGCGTAGTTTTCTCGGCGCTCTCCGATCCGCGCAGCAGAGTCCGGCTTTGCTCGTTGGGCTGAGCTTGCTCGTCAGCGTCGCGCAATGTCGGATCACCGATGGTCACGTGGGCATATCTCGCGGCAAGTCGATGACGCTGACATGAGCGGCAACGATGCGCCAGCCTTCTGCGAACCTTATCCAAGTCTGCATCTGGCGGCCGATCTTTCCTGGGAGGGAGTTGCGGCTGAACAATGTTGAGGCGACGGCCGTATCGCGGCCGTAAGCCGTGATGACCGTCTGCGAAAGTTCGCGCATCAGGCCTGCTGGACTGCGCGCCGCACGGAACGCCGCAATTGCATCGTAGCCATAGAGGTTTTCGCCGATGCCGTAGCGCAGCGTCGGCGAACCATTGCGGAACAACACATCGAGCGCCGCGACATCATTTGTTGTCAGCGCTTTTTCGTATTTGGCAAACGCCTCGCGGACTTCGGCGACCACATCAGGAAGATCGATTTCGACGGTCACAATTGAATTCCCCTCGGAGATGGTGCCGACACGATTCCCATCGTCTCAAGTTCATACGCCACCCGCATCGCAATGTCCTCGCGCCAGGGCGCAGCAATGATTTGCACGCCGATCGGCATTGGGTCGAGCGGCACGGGTACTGCGACGACGGGGAGGCCGATAAAGGAAATCGGCTGAGTGTGGAGTCCGATATTCGGCCGGACCGGCATTTCTACGCCGTCGAGCGTGAATATCGTTTGACCGAGTTTCGGCGCAACGCAGGGTGTCGCGGGCGCGATGATAACGTCCACGCTCTTGAACAGCTTGATCATCTGCGCGCGGTACCAGCGGCGGAATTTCTGTGCACGGTCTACAAAGACGGCGGGAATCATTGCTCCGGCGCGCAGCCGATCCCGAACCGCAGGGTCGAAATCGTTGGGGCGGGTGCGCAAGCGGTCCAGATGCAATGACGCACCTTCGCAGGT
>JBBRGE010000029.1:0-11258 GCA_038241045.1 Hyphomicrobiales bacterium
AAATTAATCGAACACGGCATCGCGCGCGGTGAGATCAAGAACAAGGCGCTGCTAGAATTCCCGCAGCTTCTTATTGCCCCAGTGCTCATGGCCGTCGTGTGGCAGGGCATATTTGGCAAACTTGCGCCGCTTGATGCTGCGGCGATGTTGCGAACTCATATTGATTTGATTTTCAGTAAAAGGAGCGCGGCATCATGACGTCGCAAATGCTCTGGCGTATTCTTGCTGTTCTGCTTGCTGTTTCAGTTGGTGACTGTAGCGGTTCAAAGAATCCTGGTTTTCAGGGATGGATCGAAGCCGACATGATTTTCGTTAGTCCCGATGAATCCGGCCGCGTGGTCAGTCTGAACGTGCGCGAGGGCGACAAAATCAATGTTGGCGCGCCGCTCTACGCCGTGGACGACGATCTTCAGCAGGCGGCGCTCAACCAGAACAACGCAACGCTCGCGAATGCACAGCAGACCTACGATCGTGCATTGGCTCTTAGCAAGACTGGCTCGGGAACGCAGATGAATCTCGACAATGCCGTCTCTGGGCTTCGCGTGGCGCAGGCTCAGGTCAACACGGCCCAAACCCGGCTCAATCGCCGCCGCATGAATGCTCCGATTGCCGGCATCATTCAGCAGATTTATTTCCGCGAAGGCGAGACCGTTCCGGCGCAGCGTCCAGTGATTTCGATTTTGCCTCTGGGCAACATTAAGGTTCGTTTCTACGTTCCGGAGCCGGCTTTGCCGACGCTGAAGGTCGGTCAGGACGTGCGGGTCACGTGCGATGGGTGTGTGAGCGATCTCACGGCCAAGATCTATTTTATCGCCACACAGGCGGAGTATACGCCGCCCGTGATCTACAGCCTCGATGAGCGCTCTAAACTCGTCTATCTCATTCAGGCGCGGCCGAACAAACCCGACAGTTTGCGCGTCGGCCAGCCGGTCAGTATCTTCACCGATGGCGCAACGCCGTGAGCACTCTGACCGCTACCGCCGATATTGCCATCGATGTGCACGGACTGTCGAAATCGTTCGACGGCCGCGAAGTCGTGAACATCCTATCGATGCAGGTGAAGCGTGGCACGATTTACGGTTTTCTCGGTCCGAACGGCTCCGGCAAAACGACAACTATCCGTATGCTGTGCGGATTACTGACGCCGGACAGCGGCGAGGGGACTTGTCTCGGCTACGACATTCGCAAAGACGCGGATAAAATCAAGCGCCATGTCGGCTATATGACGCAGCGATTCAGTTTGTATCAGGACCTCTCAGTGAGGGAGAATCTTGAATTCGTCGCACGTCTTTACGGTTTGCGCGATCCGCGCGGCGCGGCGCGAGATATGATCAAGCGGCTCGGTCTCAACGGGCGCGAGGAGCAACTTGCCGGCGATCTATCAGGTGGATGGAAGCAGCGTCTCGCGCTCGGCGCATGCACACTGCCCAATCCGCAATTGCTGCTGCTCGATGAGCCGACCGCCGGCGTTGATCCCAAGGCGCGGCGCGAATTCTGGAACGAAATTCACGCGCTCGCAGCCGACGGCCTAACTGTTTTAGTGTCCACGCATTACATGGATGAGGCCGAGCGCTGTCATGAGATCGCGTACATTGCCTATGGCAATTTGCTGGTGCATGGCACGGTGCAGGACGTTATCGCAAAATCCGCGCTGACCACTTACACTGTGACGGGCGATGAGCTCAACAAGCTCTCCACGGATCTGGTTGGCAAGCCGGGCGTCGATATGGTCGCGCCGTTCGGAACAAGTCTACATGTGTCTGGTCGCGATAAATCTGCGCTGGAAGCGCAGATCGCGCCGTACAAGAAGCAAAGCATGTTCGCGTGGCACAAATCGGAGCCGTCGCTGGAAGATGCGTTCATCGAACTAATGACTCGCTCGAAGGATAATTTCCAATGAGCGCAGCGGATATTTCACGCAGCAACGGCACTAATGGAGGCGTACGCGGATTCTGGCAGCGCACTTACGCGATGTTGACGAAGGAGTTCCTGCAACTACGCCGCGACCGTGTGTCGTTCGCGATGATCGTCATGTTGCCCATCATGCAGTTGTTGCTGTTCGGTTATGCCATCAACACTACGCCGCGCAATCTACCGACGGCGGTGCTTTTGCAAGAAGACAGCGATCTCGGGCGCTCGATCCTGAAGGCGTTCCAGAATACGTCGTATTTTAAGTTCGTCCGTCAGGTGCATACCGTTCAAGAGTTCGACGATTTGCTTGAATCAGGGAAAGTGCTGTTCGGCGTTGAGATTCCACGCGGCTTCGAGCGGGCGGTTCGGCGCGGCGATAAGCCGGCGCTTCTAGTGGCGGCGGATGCGACTGATCCTGTTGCTTCCGGTTCTGCGCTTTCGGCCTTAAGTCAACTCATTCACACCGCGCTTGAACATGATCTCTATGCGGGCGATCTCGCGCCACCGCAATTCGAAATCCGCGCGCATGCGCGATACAATCCGGCGGCAGAATCGCGACTAAATATCGTGCCCGGATTAGCTGGCACGATTCTAACCATGACGATGCTTATCTTTACTGCGCTGTCGGTAACGCGTGAAATTGAGCGCGGTACAATGGAGAACCTTTTGGCGATGCCGATCACGCCGATCGAAGTCATGCTCGGAAAGATCATACCCTATGTTCTCGTCGGCTTTTTGCAGGCGACGATCATTATTTCCATCGGTGTTTTCCTGTTCGGTGTGCCGATCCGCGGTAGCGTTGTGATGCTTGCGTTTCTATCGACGCTGTTCATTGCGGCAAACTTGTCGATCGGCTACACATTCTCGACGATCGCACAAAACCAATTACAGGCGATGCAGATGTCGATGATGTTTTTCCTGCCGAACATCCTGCTGTCGGGGTTCATGTTTCCGTTTGCGGGTATGCCGATCTGGGCGCAGTGGATCGGCGAGTGTCTGCCGCTCACGCACTATATTCGCGTCGTTCGCGCGATTATGTTGAAAGGCGCGACGTTGAACAATCTACAATACGATTCCATTGCCTTGTTCGTGCTGGTACTGGCCGCCATGACAATTGCGGTGGCGCGCTTTCGGCGCACACTGGACTAAATGCAAGATCGGTTCCGCTGCCGGCGCCTGTGTATACCGAAATCCCTATCTAGGAACATAACGGTTCGAAAGCCGTTAGGCTTGAGTTCAGCTAAAGGAGAATTCTATGGAAGATAAAGGTCACGGCAATCTAATCGGTAGCGACAAGGTTGAAGGCACCGCAGTTTATGGTGCTGATAGTAAGCAGATCGGCTCCATCGAGCGCGTGATGATCGAAAAGTCGAGCGGCAAAGTATCGTACGCCGTTCTTGCTTTTGGTGGCTTTCTTGGTATCGGCCATGACCATTACCCGCTTCCTTGGTCATCGCTGAAATACGACACCAATCTCGGCGGATACATCACTGGCATTACCGAAGATCAGTTAAGGGGAGCCCCGAAATACGCGACGGATACTGATTGGAACTGGAGCGAGCCGGCGCGCCCGAAGGCTATAGATGATTATTATGGTATCGCTCTTACCTGACACTATAAAACTATCGGGGGACATAAATTAAAACCCCTGTGTGTACCGAAAACCCTATCCGCGTTCATCAGGTGACAGAATCGCCTAAGCTGACGGGATGATCGGGCTGCTGTTTTTTTCGCGCGCGCGGATTCGCGGAATGCCGTTATGGAATTCGAGCCGAGACACTCCGAGATATTCTCTCACAAAGCTTGGCTTGTCGAAGAGTCGGCGACCTAGAGCCTGCATCGTCCAAAGCCGGACACAATTGTACCTGTTTGCCGCTGTGCTTCGCGGATGGCGAAATTGCATACGGATTCAGGCTACGAACGAGATTCGGCACGGTATCTTCGGTCCAGTGTCTTTACTTAATTCGTTGTGTCTCGACTAACGGTCGTGGGCAAATTTTCTACTGTTGGTTGGGATCGGTTTCTTTGGCTGCGATAACTTTGTCAATAAACTGCGGATCGTCTCTAAAATCGCGTTTAAGCGCAGCGTTTCGAGCTTCACCCGCGCGCCTAAGCGCCTCAACTCGGCCTGGTCCGAACGGCATTGCCTTGGCAGATGCGAGTAAGGCGTCGGCATCTGCCATGCGTTTAGACTTCCTTTTAAGAACCATCAGATTTGATCGCGAGAGTTTAAACCAAGTTTCTTGCGCTGCACTCTCTGATGGGGAAAATTGCATCCAACTGTGGACGCCCGATTTTGAACGGCGTGTTTCGTTCGCTTCAGGGCGGCGGCTGCCCGAAATGGGGACGCGCCTTTTTCCACAAGTGAACGCAGCAGTGCGTCTTGATCGGGTGTCCACGAAGTTTTCATAAGTCTGGCCACGCTAAATTCCTACGCGTTTCTTTTTATTCAACCAAGATCAATTGGTTGGTTCACCTAAAGTACGTGGCCCAACTGAAATTTGACGCTGCCAACACTGAGGCCCTGCCTGTACCGAAAACTAGATTCGGTCCGGGATGACCTAACGGATATATTGGACCAGCGTTGCCGGGATTGATGTATTCGGTGCCGGTGGTTGATATCCAAGCGATGAGTGCGGCCTTCGCACAATCAGGCCGTTATGGAATTCAGGTGGGATCGTTCAAAGTCTTCACTCATAAAATTTGGTCCAAAAAAGCCTGGTCAGTTCAAATGGACCGTTCGAATAGCGATTTCCTGACGATAGGGCATCGGCGTTGACCTCGGCGTTAAATAGGATAATTGGTGCCGTACACATCTTCACTGCTCGCGGTCCAACTAAAATCAAGCCCATTCAGCGCAGAGAATTAGTGGCGAAGTCGATGAATGCACGCAGCTTAGGCTGACGTTGGCTCTTCGATGGAAAATAAAGGTAAAGCCCTTGGCTCATTGGGCTGTAACGATCCAGAACCGATTGTAAAAGCCCGTCCGACATGGCCTGCGCCGCGATGAGATCAGCAGTATACGCAAGTCCGACGCCTGCCTTGGCTAGCGAGATCATCGACAAATGATCATTGACGATGACAGCGCCGGCCGCGTCCACCGAGAACTCCCGCTTGTTGTGCTCGAATTGCCAACGATAGATTTTCTTTGCAGCTGGAAAACGGTAGCCAATGCATTCGTGATCGAGCAAATCCTGCGGCCTGTGGGGTCGTCCGCGCGCAGCGAAATATGCCGGGCTCCCAAGAACGCGCCATTGAAAATCAGGCGTGAGCCGCACGGCCACCATGTCGCGCTCGATGAAGTTGCCTATCCGGATGCCTGCGTCAAAGCTTTCGGTCATTAGATCGATTGATACATCGTCGACATCGATTTCGATTTTGATATCCGGATAGGCGACTCGGAACGCGGGCAATAACGGCAGGACGACAAGATCGAGTGCAATTCGGGGCACCGACAGGCGTAGTTGGCCCACCGGTTTCAGCCGCATTGCGTTTAGTTCCTCGATGACGTCACCGATCTCGATTGTTGCGGGCCGGAGGCGCGCCAGCAGATTACTACCAGCCTCGGTCAAGGCGACGCTCCGGGTTGTGCGTAGGAAGAGAGGCAAACCAATACGGGTCTCTAACGCTTTCACGGCCTGACTCACGGCGGCAGGGGTGACCCGCAAATCCGCGGATGCGGATCTAAAGCTGCCATGACGGGCGACCGCCAGAAACTCCGTCAGTCCTGTGAAAACATCTGTTCGTGCCACGGTTCCAGAACCCATTGAATAGATCATCTAATCAAAGTGTATCGATAATGTCTGTTTTCAGCAATCACTTTGCGGACCATGTTCAGGCCCGACCTCGAACGAAAGATCGAACTATGGAACTGTTCTTCTCGCCCCTTGCCTGTTCTATGGCATCCCGGATTGCTCTTTACGAAGCTGGAGCAACAGCGACGTTTATCGAGGTAGATCCCAAGACCAAGCGGACGTTGTCTGGCATCGACTACTTCACGATCAATCCACTTGGCTTAGTGCCGGCAATGCGAACTGACAGCGGCGATCTGTTGCTAGAAAATGCCGCCATATTGCAGCACATCGCCGATCAGTTCCCCAAAACGCTGCTGGCATCCGGTTCTGACATTATCAGGTCACGCTTGCAGCAGTGGCTGTCGTTCATTGGCACTGAGTTGCACAAGGGACTGTTTGTACCGCTGTTTGACAAGGATTTAGCCGACACGACGAAAATCAAGACATTGGAGACCGGCGGCAAGCGCATCGCCTACCTCGCCAACCATCTCGAAGGGCGGGAATACCTGCTCGATCAATACAGTGTCGCTGACGCATATCTGACGACGGTGCTGAATTGGAACATTGCCACGCCCGTGGATCTCCAGCAGTGGCCAACCATTGATGCCTACTTCAAGCGCATGTCACAGCGGACTGATACGGCACGGGCGATGAAGCAAGAATTTGCGCTCTACGCCGAAGAACAGAAGCGCCACAAGGCAATTTGAAACTCACGTTGCGATAAGGACGAGATCATGGATACGACACAAGAGTTGGCCGAACGATACACGGCCGTTTGGAACGAGCGGGATGTTGAGATGCGTCGGAGCGCTATTGCGAAACTGTGGACGCCTCAGGGCGTTCATTATGTGAAAACGTTGGTAGCGCAGGGGTATGAAGCACTTGAACAGCGGATCACAGCCTCGCACGAGAAAAACGTGCGCGACAACGGCAACAATTTCAAAGCGCGCCAAGATGCACGGCGTCTGCAAGATGTGGTGACCTTTACATGGGAGATGGTTGCCGCCGGCAGAGACGACGTGCTCGCCGTTGGCCTCGAGTTTCTCCGATTGGACGCGGAGGACCGAATAATATCCGACTATCAATTCATTATTGCCTAGTGGCGGTAAGCTTCTTGGCACGAATTAATGATCGACGGAAGTAACGTGGAATCGCAGAGTTGCGTGAGCCGGTCGACCGCAAGCGAACTTCGAATAGTTTTTATCAAAGTTGCTGTGCAGGATCATACCTCGCCGTAGGAGTCGGCGAAAACTACCAGCGCCTATAATAAAAATCGGCCGGTGACGGGCGAACAAGATTCACGCAACCGGTGCGCGCGCAGCCACGACGAACCGCCACTAGCCTCGTGATCGAAATATGGTGTAATACTGTTAGCCGAGCGTCGAAGGCTGGGAGTTATCGCATCACAATATATTTCGCGTAATTCGTTTGGTTGTCTCCCGTTTGGCAGCCGAAGGGACGGATGGCCCGAAGGGCGCAAGAACAATTAACGCGACGGCAAGCGCCATCGGAACCACAATATATATATAGAACATGCCACACCCTCTCTATGAGGGCCAATAGCTGGGCGTCGATCTGGTTCGCACTGCAGTCGAAGTAAAAATTCAGAGTTAATTTGAAACCAAGTCCTTTGCATTCCGTAGCGCTTCCTACCGTAAATCCAATCCTAAGCGCGGTACCAAAAAGCCAGGTCGACCGAAGTCTTCCGGGATAACGATTAGGGGTAGCTAAGCTGCGGTGTGGCCGCGCTCAAGCGTTGTTTTCATGGCGTCGATTCCCAAATCCATCTGCGCGGCAATATAAGGAGCAATTTCGTTCGGCAACACGTCCACGGTCCATATGAATTTGCAGCCATTCGTGCCCTCATCGACGATCTGCACAGATGCGCTGTGTTGCTTGATTCGTTCGCTCACGATCGCATAAACCAGTCGGCGTCGTGCTTCGTCACAATCGACCAAAAGCTCACGTGCGACGCTGCCGTTAGAGAACTTCACAATGCGCGCGTCACCATCCATCTTTGCATCGATGACGAAGCCGGGAGCAAGGCGGGTGTGAACCGCAGCAAAATCGCGCACCGCATCCCAAACGCTTGCGGCCGATGCGTCGATTGAGATTTCCCTGAAGATCGAAGCCATGTCGATTTTCCTGATATTTATGAGGATTTCTTACGGGCAGACCGCCTCGACATTATTGCCATCCGGATCAATCAGGAAGGCAGCAAACTATGTCGGGCTATAATTGGTGCGCGGATTGGCACCTCCGTTATCGCGGCCGCCCGCTCTAAGCCCTGCCGCGTGAAATTTTCTTACGGCCGGATGGTCCGGTGCAGCAAAAGCAATGTGAACACCCGCGCCCACTGATTCGTTGGATAGATAGAGCCAGAGCGCAGGGGCATTTAACGGTCCGAAACCCGCACCTGACTTGTCCCGCGCCCCGAGCACGTATCCGAGTGGCGCGAGTGCCTCGGTGTAGAAGCGCACGCTAGCGTCGAGATCTCTGACTTTCAATCCAATATGGTTGTACATGGGAATCTCCTTTTGTGGAGATTACCCTGCGACGCTTGACAGTAGCCGGTCTTGGAGAATCTTGCGGTCCCCGCGCGCCATGGCGCGAAAACGTCCCGGCGAGACGCCTGCAGCGCGGTGAAACGTGCGAATGAAATTCGACAGGTCGCCAAAGCCGACATCGAATGCGATCGCAGTAATGGATCTTGGGTCGTCGGCGAGTAGTCGCGCGGCGTGACGCAGTCGCGAGCGGACGAGATATTGATGCGGCGTAACGCCAAGAACTTTTGAAAATAACCGGAGGAAGTGGAACGCGCTGACGCCGGCCTGTTTTGCGATATTGACAAGCTCGATCTGACGGCTGGCATTTGCATCGATCCAAAGGGCGCTCTCGACAGCGCGGCGGCGATCGGAGGGCGAGGCTTTTGGAGGTCTACGCGTCAGGCCGGTCGTGACTTCAACAAAGCGTTTCGCGAATAAAATTGCAGCTTCATCGATACCGATGTCACTATCGCCGCGCCCCGCTGCTTGCGCGAGTTCACCGCAGATCATCATCGCAGGAAGGGGCGGGAGGGAGCCCAGCCTCAGCGTGGCCTTGCTGACTCCAATATGATCCGCCAGTTCCGGCGTGAGCCAGACCGACAGGCATTCGTCGCCGCAAACATGATGAGGATGGGAGCAGATATATTCGTCGCCCTGGTGCCCGACCATGACGGCGCCCGCGACAAGTTCATGAGATCGTCCGCGCGAGGCATAACCGAAACTACCTTTGCGCACATAGGAAAGTGAATGACAGCGATGGCTCTCGACGAACGGTTTGTCGTCCGGCCCCATGCTGCACCGGTAGTCGATCACGGATAAAGAATCGTTTTGCAAAAGTGCTTTTGCGGTCATGCGGCCAGTTTAAATCTGCCGCCGCCGTGGAGCAACGGATAATGGAAAATGACGAGCATCGATCAGTCGAGTTCAGCCTAACTGATCAAAGCCGCTGGACCGAAAAATCAATCATCTCGACAAGAATATAGACAATCAAATCATCGTCGAAGACCGGTCAGGCAGCATTAAAGATTGAGTGATTTATCGCGCACGATCGTACTTTGATTTGGGGTCTCCATAGGCGTCAGGAGCGTTGTTCGCCGAGCGATGGATTTCTCGCAGGTGCCTGAGGCCAGCCATAGCAAGCCTGCGCTCGTCATTCTCGCCTGTCTTTGCCAGCTCCACAATAAAGGCCGCCAATTCGGCACGCATTTTTGAGCTGTTGATCAAAATGCCACTTCGCGTAAAGTCTTCCCACGCTCGGTCAAATGCACGTGCCATAGTCAACGTTAGATCTTCGTCAAAAGGTTAAGCTCTGAAGCATCATCAACCATACTCACGCAGCCATTACTTCATTGTGTCCGGAATGAACTTGCGTTGCTACAGCTGAATTAATCAGATTGAACCAGAATAGACCCGAGTCTTTTTCGGATCTGCAGTTTACCAAGTCAGGAGCAAAAACGTGCTGAAACCCAACAAGACTGCAACCTTGGAACGATGCTTAAATTCGCGGTTTTTGAGCGTGCCGAGCGCGACGGCTTACACACGTGAACACCGGAGGCCTTGCGCGCCAAACCATTCAAACTTTGATCGCTTCTAAAAATGAAATCCGACATTTACGGTATCGACGAACACGGCTACTTGCCCTTTTCGAGCTTAAAAAAACAGAAGCCTCGAAGGTGAACATCTTTCGCCGCTTCGGAATGAAGTGGTGACGTTCCCTGAGGCAACAGTTTCCAATTTTTGCGAATGAAATTGGGAGGAAGTCCGCGGCCTTGCGCGACAGCAACGCGCAACGATGCATCGTCATTTTCACGATAAACATCAAAAGCAATCGGCGCCGTTTTCGATCCGTGCATTTGATGGCGATACACTGGACGCAATTCGCTGCCAATTCATTGCCGTATTTAACGTTAACTTGGCTATCGTTTAGCGGCAAGCATCCCAATACTAGTGCCGCAAGCCGGTGCAGTTTGCTGCGAGATGGCGATGATCGCCTGCCTTCTAGTGTCATGGCCCCTGTTGGCACAAACCAGACGTAACGCGCGTATCGATCAATTTTGGCTATTGCAGGTAGAGACGTCGAAAGCCTCACATTCATTTCGGCTGACACAGGACTTAGTGGCGTTGCCGGAAATGCTGGCCGCGCTCATTGTAGTTGCTTTATCGGCAAGTTTCTTAACCATCGGCATTTACAAAATGGAGAGCGGATTAGTATCGCGTACCGCCTGAGACAACCGATGCTCTCGATAGAAATATCAGACTTTAAAGAGGCGCGAACCGCCAAGCGTTGCATGTACAGCGGATGCACGCGCAACCTCCAATTGGCCGGCGGAAAGTTCCAAGGGGTAGTGGTCTCGGTATCGACACTCGTTCCTGGACCGGGCTGGACCGTAACATTACTGCTTAAAGAGGTTTGACCAGTTCCAGAGCCCGCGATGTAACTCTTTTGTCAAAGGGGCGATTTTGCGATGGACCACCGTCAGCATAGACGGAACAGGCTGCTTCGTGCCGGAACGATCGAGTTTCACGGTGGGGCAATAGACTGCATGGTTAGAAATATGTCGGAAAACGGTGCTGCGCTAGAAGTAGTCAGTCTGAGCTGCACCCTGTGTGTACCGAAAACCCTATCCGCGTTCATCAGACAGAATCGCCTAGGCTTGCGAGATGGTTGGACCGCTGATTTTTTTTGCGGAATGAGCGGTTATGGAATGCTCTTTGCGCTGCTAAATCTAATCGGTGTTTCGCACAGCAAATCAACCTATCCACTGCCACTGTGCGAACAGCGCTGAATATACGAACAGCAGGCCTCCAATAATCCCGACAATCCCAAAAATCATCCACTGCGATCGGTGGGCTACGAGCGCAATAACGACGAACAGCGGAAACGACACGATATTAAAACGTGCCATCGAGATAAATCCTGCAGGTCCGCCGCAGAGTGTCAAGTAAGGCAGCGCTAACACCAATACGGCGAACAGCGTCATGCTGCGACTTATGCCGACAAACCTAG